>JBOHRW010000120.1:0-1573 GCA_050732935.1 Gemmatimonadota bacterium | reverse complement strand
CCACTGAGGCCTTCCAAGTTCGCCCGCGTCTGAGGACACGGTCGCGGTCCGCTTGCACACGGAGGGCGCGCCAAGAGCCCCACACCGACCAAGGCTGCAAGGCTGGGCTATCCGGGAGCATGGGGCCGACCCCGCCCGTGGGGTGCATTAACTCGGTGCGGCTCAGGTCGTGCGTAGGGGAGCTGGCCTCAAGGTTGCGGTCGGGGTAGCGTCGGTCCCCGTCCTCTGGAGGTTGTTCTTGGTCGTGTCGTTTCTGTACGTCCTTGCCTGCCGCCTGTTCGAGCTAATGGTCTTGCTCGCGCGCCGGGAGCGCTCGAAAGAGCTCGAGATCCTGGTGCTGAGGCACGAGCTGTCGATCCTCAGGCGGCAGGTGAGAAGACCGCAGTTTGCACCGCGGGATCGGCTTCTGCTCGCAGCGCTCAGCCGGGTGCTGCCACGGCGCTCCTGGCATGCATTCGTCGTAACCCCGGAAACGCTGCTGCGGTGGCACCGGCGTCTCGTCGCGAAGCACTGGACTTACCCGCACACCAGGCCGGGAAGACCTCCGGTCGATGGGTCCGTGCGCGGGCTGATCCTGCGGCTGGCGCGGGAGAACACCGCTTGGGGCTACGTCCGGATTGTCGGCGAGCTACGCAAGCTCGGGATCGACGTCTCCGCGACACTCGTGCGCAACGTCCTCAGGAACGCGGGCATCCCGCCTGCACCCCAGCGTCACCAGCTGGATTGGAGCTCGTTCCTGCGCCAGCACGCGGCGACCACGCTCGCCTGCGACTTCTTCACCGTCGACACCGTCTTGCTGCGGCGCCTGTACGTGCTCGTCTTTATCTGCATCGGCAGCCGCCGGATCGAGTACGTGGCATGCACGAGCAACCCTGACGGCCCGTGGATGGTCCAGCAGGCTCGCAACCTGCTGATGGACCTCGATGACCGCGGCCAGCGGCCGCGGCTCCTGCTCCACGACCGTGACGCGAAGTTCAGCCGCGCCTTCGACGCCATCTTTCAGGGCGAGGCGATGAGGGTGATTCGGACGCCGCTGAAGGCGCCAAATGCGAACGCGCACATCGAGCGCTGGATCGGCAGCGCACGACGAGAGTGCCTCGACCGGCTCCTGATCTTCCGCCGCCGCCAGCTCGACCGAGTCGTTCGCGTCTATGTACGGCATTACAACGAGCGCCGCCCGCACCGCGCGCTCGACCTGCAAGCGCCGGACCCACGTACGAAGCCCTCGACACGAGGCGACCCCACCGCATCACCGACAGCGATCCGACGACGCGATCTGCTCGGCGGCCTCATCCACGAATACGAAGCCGCAGCAGCATGAGACCGAATTAATGCACCCCACGGGGTAGGGCTGCACGCTCCTAGGCCTGTCAGCCGCCGTCCATCACACGAAGAAGGCTCCGAGCCCTGCGGTCTGCTCCGAGTTCCTTCAGATCTAGGCAGCGCGGGAAACGAGGCCCCGCAACCGGCCGACTCCTTCTGCAGGTGCTCGACCCTCACGCTTCTGCACCACTGCGGCAGGCGCGTGGGACGGCGCGCATTTGGCGCAGAACCCATGGAGGTAGAACTCAGC
>JBOHRW010000119.1:0-1650 GCA_050732935.1 Gemmatimonadota bacterium | reverse complement strand
GCCCCCGGCAGCGCGAAGTCCGCCTCGACCTCGAGGCCGAAGGCGCTCAGCCGCAGTTGATCGCGCTCCGTCTGCCGGCGGCCCGGGACCGCGGTCTCCTCGACCGTCGGAACGAGCGCCATCGACCGGCTCAGGCCCCCTGCTCGACCGAAATCAGGCCACGCTCGACAAACCGGTCGCAGAGGGCGCATATGTCCCGCTGCACGGTGGCGAGGTCCACCCCGTGGCGATCGGCGATCTGGCGGGACGCCGTCTCCACCGAGCGTGTCTCGTCCAGGGCCTTGAGCATCTCTCCGGCCGTGGGGTTGAGCCCGTGGTACTGGCCCGTCTTCAGGTTCAGCACCACCATCTCCGAGGCGAACTCGCGGTACACCACGTCCTCGGGGACGCGGATCGAAGCCGAGAGCAGCGGGTGGGGCTGTGTCGCAACGTGGTGCATCTTGTCCTTCTCCTCCATTGTGAAGTGCTCAGTACTCGAGGATCGTCCCGCGCCGCCGGCTGAGGCGCAGCGCCGCCGACATCGCGGCGAGGGAGACCGGCATTGCCACCGTTGCGAATGCCACGAGCTTCGTCACGGACAGCCAGGCGGGATCGATGAGCGCCTGTCCGGCCAGGGCCCAGCGCAGCAGCTCGACGGCGGGGGTGAAGGGCTGGACCTCCGACGCCCACTGGATCCAGTCCGGAAGCAGGGTCACCGGGAAGTAGAGGCCCGCGATGAGCGTCATGCCCATGAGGAGGTAGGTCGTGCCGGGAGGGGCCTTCTTGCCGACTACCACAGCGGCCAGCAAGAGCATGCCGAAGGGGGCGAACGCCAGCAGGCTGAGGAGGGCTAAGGGAAGCGCCAGAGGGACCGTCGACCACTCGATGTCCAGCCCGAAGAGGATCGACGCTGCACCGACGAGCGCCGTCACGGTGACGAGCGAATACAGCGCTGGGTAGACCATCAGCGCGACGATGCTCGTGATGGTCCCTCCGGGAGCCAGCAGCATGCGCTCGAAGGTCCCCGCTACGAGCTCCTGGCGGAGCATCATGTGGGGGATGTTGAGCGTCGCGGTCAGGATCTCGTGGATCAGGATTCCGACGGTCACGAAGGCGAAGTACTCGCCCGGGGAGAACGCGTCGACCTGCACGAGGCGCGAGACGTAGTAGAAGACGATCAGGGGCGCGATCGACCCGATCAGGCCGGTGATGAACCGGATCCGGTAGCTCCAAGCGACGAGGAAGTCGCGCTTGACGACGGCGAACGCCGGGCGGATATGGAGTGCGACGGCGCTCATCCCGCGCTCGCCACCTCATGGAGCACGGGACTTGAGGCGAGCACCGGCTCCGTCGCGGCGACGGGCTGGAGGCGCGCCTCCCGCAGCAGCCGGTGCCGGGTCACGAGCGGCTCGTCTGTGTCGGGCGCGACCCACAGAGCGGCGCCGCCGCGGAGGACCAGCCGGTCTAGTGCCTCGGAGAGCAAGGAGACGCCCTCCTCGTCTAGGCTCGTACGTGGCTCGTCGAGGAAGACCATGGCGGGTTCGTGGAGGAAGGTCATGGCCAGCCGCGCGCGCTGGCGCTGGCCCATCGACATCCGGTCGACCCTGCGGTCCACCAGTTCGTCGAGCTCGAACTCCGACACGACCTGCTCGATGCGATGGCGGCGACCGC
>JBOHRW010000118.1:0-1913 GCA_050732935.1 Gemmatimonadota bacterium | reverse complement strand
TCGTTCCTCTCCATGTGCTTGTGGAGGTTCTCCACCATCACGATCGCCGCGTCGATCATGGCGCCGATTGCGATGGCGATGCCGCCCAGCGACATGATGTTGGCGCCGATGCCGAGGTACCGCATGGCAACGAACGCCGCCAGGATGCCGATCGGGAGCGTAAGGATCGCCACCAGGGCGCTCTGTGCGTGCAGCAGAAAGATGATTGTGATCAGCGCGACGATGATGGCCTCCTCGACCAGCTTCTCGCGCAGCGTGTGGATCGCCTCCCCGATCAGCCCCGAGCGGTCGTACCCGGTGACGAAGGTGACGCCGGCGGGCAGGGCGGGCTCGACCTCCTCCATCCTCTTCTTGACCCCCTCGATCACGTCGAGCGGGTTCTCGCCGTAACGCATGATCACCCAGCCGGTGACGACCTCGCCCTGCGTGATGGCGCCGTCCTCATCGGCGAACGCCAAGTCCGCGATGCCGCGCCGGATCTCGGGGCCGATCTGCACACGGGCCACATCGCCCACGGTGATCGGCACCCCGCCCGGCCCTACCCCGAGCGAGACGGAGCGGATATCCTCCAGATCCTCGAAGCGTCCGCTCCCCTGCACCACGTACTCCGATCCGCCCATCTCGAGCACGCGGCCGCCCACGTCCTGGTTGGACGCACGGACGGCCCTCACGACCTTCGCGATCGGGAGGTCGTACGCGAGGAGCTGCGCCGGGTCCACCACGATCTGGTACTGCTTCTCGAATCCGCCGAATGAGGCGATCTCGGCCACCCCCTCCGCCGAGGTGAGCGCGGGGCGCACCGTCCAGTCCTGCAGCGAGCGGAGCTGCGCCAGGTTCAGCGTCCCGCTGGTGTCCGCGAGGATGTACTGCATCACCCAGCCGACGCCCGTGGCGTCCGGGCCCATCATCGTCATCGCACCCTCGGGGAGCTGTCCCCGGATGCTGTTCAGGTATTCCAGGACGCGGCTGCGCGCCCAGTAGAGGTCGGTCCCGTCCTCGAAGACCACGATGACCGACGAGCGCCCGAACTGGCTCGTCCCGCGTACGTACTTGGTTCCGGGAACCTTGAGCATCTCATTCGAGAGCGGGTAGGTGACCTGATCCTCCACCAGCTCCGGCGCCTGCCCCGGCCACTCCGTCATCACGATGACCTGCACGTCCGATAGATCAGGGACCGCATCCACGGGGGTGCGGAGCATCGCCCAGACCCCGGCGAGGGTCACGGCGACGGTGGCTAGGATAACCAGCAGGCGATGGTTGACGGACCACTCGATGATTCGTTTCAGCATCGTTTTATCTCTCCTCCATCGGGCTCTCCATCCCCTCCATGTCCATGCCTTCCATCTCCCCGCCCATTCCGATCATGCTCTTCATCACCTCGGCCAGGTTGGACTCGGAGTCCAGGAGGAACTGCGCGGAGGTGACGACCCGCTGCCCCGGCTCCACGCCGGCGAGCACTTCGGTGTACTCCCCCGCGACGCGGCCCAGCTCGACCTCGTGCGGCATGAGCGAGTTGCCCATGTCCACGAAGACCAGCGCCCGATCCCCCGTCCGCAGCACCGCGGATGTGGGCACGGTGAGCGTTTCGCGGGTCGGGGTGGAGAAGCGCACGGTGGCGTACATCCCGGGCTTGAGCCGTCCGTCCGGGTTGGGGATGGCGATGCGCGCCTTGAGCGTGCGCGCCTCCTCCTGGAGCGTCGGGTAGACGTACTCGACGCGGCCCTGGATCGATCGTCCCGGAAATGCGGCCAGCTCGACCGTCGCCGCGGAACCTTCCTGCACGCCGCCGGCATCGGCCTCGCGGAGCTCCGCTTCCACCCACACCTCCGAAAGGTCGGCGATCATGTACAGGTTCTCGCCGGGCCGCACCGCCTGCCCTTGGAGGACGCTCTTCTCCATCACGACCCCCGCCA
>JBOHRW010000117.1:0-24948 GCA_050732935.1 Gemmatimonadota bacterium | reverse complement strand
GTTTGGTCGCACGACGGCATCATCTGCACTGGCGAATCCTACAAGAATGTCGTGAAGCTTACCTTCGCCAAGGGCGCGTCTCTGAAGGATCCGGCCCGTCTCTTCAACTCGAGTCTCGACGGAAACGTACGCCGCGCGATCGACATCCACGAAGGAGAAGAAGTTGACGAGTCCGCCTTCAAGGCGCTCGTTCGCCAAGCGGTCGCCCACAACAGTTCTGGCAAGTCGAAACCTTCGAAGAAAGCGAAGTCCTAAGGGATTCCGCCCCTGAACAGGTCCGACATCGGGCGAGTTCTGTGAAACTCAGGCAATTGCCGCATAACAATTCATTAATTCAAGCCGAACCCGCTTCGCGGGTCGGCTTAATTCAGGCGTTAGGCGGAACCGGGACACCACGCTTCGCGAGCACGCCTTCGATTCGGTGATGGAGCGGCGGCTCTTCTCGATCGACATCGCGTCCGCGGTTGAGTTGCCTCGCCTCGATCTCCCGGCCGGAAATTTCGTGTGTCTCCTTGCCTGGGACGCTCGCGGCGCTTCAGCCGACGCCGTGTCAGCGTTCGTCGAGCCCTTGCTCCCTGCGGGCGCGTCATATCTCGTCTGCTAGGGTCCCGATTGCGAGCGCGTCCACGACATCATCGACGAAATGGTGTCCTACCCGGACAACGACTTCGGGGTACCCGAGGAGTCCTGCATCATGACTACCTGGCATGTTTCAGAACCCCAGCGTTTGGACAGACCTCGACCCTTGACCACTATCAGCCAATGGCGTATAGTGTGTCGTGGTAGTCGTTGAGACCCATGTGTTCACGCGCCTCATCTGCGAGTTGCTATCGGATGAGGAGCTGCGTCGACTGCAGCTGGTGTTGGTTCTACGGCCTGAGCAAGGAGCGTTAATCCGCGGTGCAGGTGGGCTTCGGAAGGTCCGGTGGGCGAAGCCGGGCGGCGGCAAGCGCGGCGGACTACGGGTCCTCTACTACTGGGACAAGCCCGCTGAGTGTCTATACATGATCTAACATGATCTATGTGTTCGAGAAGACGAAGAGGGTGGACCTGACGCCGGCGCAGATCAAGGTATTGAGTCGAATCATACGGGAGGAGCTCAAGTGAAGGCGAAGGAGTTCAAAGAGCTGGTGGCAAGCGTCCGACAGGCCGGGAAGATCAAGCGAGGCGAGGTTGCCCCGTCCCGCCGCTTTGCCTTCAAGCCCGCTCAGGTCCGCAAGATTCGTACGAGCCTTGGGCTGTCGCAGTCGGAGTTCGCCCTGCTCATCGGGGTGAGCGTTGCCACTCTCCAGAACTGGGAGCAGGGTCGGCGCCAGCCGAAAGGGCCAGCGCGGGCGTTGCTCCGTATCGCGGCAACGCATCCAGAGGCAGTGCTGAAGGCTCTAAGCGCTTGAGCTGGCCGTCCTACTCGGCGCAGGAACGGCAGCCGCCGAAGAACGAATCGTGGGGCGCACGGACCTTCGACGTAATCGATCCATTCGGGAATACGATCTTCGTGATCGGCCCCCCAACGTAGGCGGGTTACGGTCAGAGCACGGTTTACCCGTCTGCCCGGCCATCCACCTGCCGGGGCGCGCCTGTCGTCCATTCATGCGGCCCCCGGAGACCGGCGTTACATTCCGCTTGATGATACAGACGGTCACATCTGACACCGAATCCGCCGCCCAGCCCCTCCAGCTGCGCCTCCTGGTGAACGGCGAGCCGCGCGTCTTCTCGGCCGCCGTCCACAAGTCCCTCCTCGAGGTCCTGCGGGAAGAGCTGGGGCTAACCGGCACCAAGCACGGCTGCGAGCTGGGGGAGTGCGGAACGTGCACGGTGCTGGTCGACGGCAAGCCCGTCCTTTCCTGCCTCGCGCTCCCGGCCGCCTTGGAAGGGCGCGAGATCACCACGGTGGAGGGGCTCGAGGGCCCGACCGGGCTCCATCCCCTCCAGCAGGCCTTCGCCGAGCTGGGCGCGGCCCAGTGCGGCTACTGCACCCCGGCGTTCCTTCTGGCCGGCAAGGCCCTCCTGGACGGAAACTCCAAACCGGCCCGGGACGAGATCGTCGAGGCCTTGGGCGGAAACCTCTGCCGGTGCACGGGCTACCTGAAGATCTACGAAGCCGTCGAGCTGGCCGCCGCGCGGATGCGCGGTGAGGACGCCGAGCCTGCCCGCGAGACGCTCTACGGCGAGATGTGATCCATGTCGAAGCTCGATACAACCACCGCTCCGCCCAGACCTGCCGGGCCGCGAGCGCCGGCGGAGAAACCCGACGCAGGCCGCCCAGGCGACGGGCGTAACGCCGACGGGCGACCTGGGGCCAACCTCCGCGTCGTGGGCACCTCGCTCCCCAAGGTCGACGCGGTCGCCAAGGTAACCGGCCGGACCCGTTTCGCCGACGACCTCTTCCTGCCGCGGATGCTCCACTGCCGGATGCTCCGGGCGACCACCCCGCACGCCAATATCGTCTCGATCGGCACCTCGAAGGCGGAGGCCCTTCCCGGCGTCCACGCCGTCCTTACGGGAAAGGACCTGCCGATCCCGTACGGAATCCTTCCGGTGAGTCAGGACGAGCACGCCCTCTGCCTCGACAAGGTGCGGTTCATCGGCGACCCCATCGCGGCGGTGGCGGCGCTCGACGAGGAGACGGCGTGGGAGGCGTGCCGCCTGATCGAAGTCGAGGTCGAGGAACTCGAGCCGGTCGCCTCGATCGACGATGCGCTCGACGCCGAGGATCCACGGATCCATCTCTACGGCGACGGCCACAACGTCCACAAGGCGGTGGCGCTCGAGTTCGGCGACGTCGCGGCGGCGCTCGCCGAGGCCGATCTCGTCCAGGAGGACGTCCTCTTCTACGAGGGGAGCACGCACCTCCCGATGGAGCAGCACGCGGCGCTGGCCGACTGGACGCCGGACGGGAAGCTGACCCTCTGGACGTCGAGCCAGACGCCCCACTACGTGCACCGCGCGCTGGCCCAGGTGCTCGAGATGCCGCCGGCGCGGATCCGCGTGATCGCCACCCCGAACGGCGGCGGCTTCGGCGGGAAGAGCGACCCCTTCAACCACGAGATCGTGGTCGCCGAGCTGGCTCGCCGGACGGGCCGGCCGGTCAAGATCTGCCTGACCCGCGAGGAGGTCTTCTACTGCCACCGCGGCCGGCACCCGGTCCTCATGTGGGTCAGGACCGGCTTCCGGAAGGACGGCTCGATCACCGGCATGCACTTCCGCTCGTTCCTGGACGGCGGGGCGTACGGCTCCTACGGCGTCGCGTCGACCTACTACACGGGCGCGCTCCAGACCGTCACCTACCCAGTTCCGGCCTACAGGTTCGAGGGACTTCGCGCCTTCACCAACAAGCCACCCTGCGGGCCGAAGCGGGGTCACGGGACGCCACAGCCCCGCTTCGCCCTCGAAGTCCATCTCGACAAGGCGGCCGAGAAGCTGGGCCTGGACCCGGCGGAGATGCGGCTCGCGCACCTGGTCGAGCCTGACTCGGTGACCGCCAACTATCTCAAGATCGGCTCGATGGGGCTCCGTACGTGCATCGAGAAGGTGGTCGCCGCGTCGGGCTGGAAGGACCGCTTCCGGAAGCTTCCGCACGGCAAGGGGCTCGGGCTCGCGTGCGGCTCCTACATCACCGGTGCTGGTCTGCCGATCTACTGGAACAACATGCCCCACTCCGGTGTCCAGCTGAAGCTGGACCGGGGCGGCGGGGTGACCGTCTTCTGCGGTTCGACCGAGATCGGGCAGGGCTCGGACTCGGTTCTCGCCTACGTCGTCGCCGAGGTGCTCGGGATCGATCCTTTCGAGATCGACATCGTGACCGCCGACACGTCGCTCACGCCGGTCGACCTGGGCTCGTACTCGAGCCGGGTCACGATCATGACCGGGAACGCCGCGCTTCAGGCAGCCGAGCGGGCGAGGGAGCTGCTGGTCCGGGCGGTGGGGGAGAAGTGGGAGGTGCCGGGAGTCCGGATCGCCTTCGCCGAGAGTCGCGTCTTCGATGTCGAGGAGCCCGACCGCTCGATCCCGTTCGCGGAGGCCGTCGTCCTGGCGGAGTCGAAGTTCGGCACGATCGGGACGGTGGGCTCCTACACGCCGCCCCGATCGCCTGGCCGCTACCGTGGGGCCGGCGTGGGCCCGAGCCCGGCCTACTCCTACAGCGCGGCGGTGGCCGAGGTGACCGTCGACCCCGAGACCGGCGAGATGAAGGTCGACGAGGTGTGGATCGCCCACGACATCGGCCAGGCGATCAACCCGGTCGTCGCGATCGGGCAGGTCGAGGGCTCGGTCTACATGGGGCTCGGCGAGGCGTTGATGGAGGAGATGACGTACCGGGGGAACCGGAATGTCGTCCATCACCACCCGTCGCTCCTCGAGTACAAGAGCCCGACCACCCACGAGATGTGCCCGATCCACACCTTCCTGGTCGAGGACCCGGACCCGAACGGCCCGTTCGGGGCAAAGGAGGTGGGGCAGGGGCCGCTCCTGCCGATCCCGCCCGCGATCGTGAACGCCGTCTACGACGCGGTCGGGGTGCGGGTCGACGAGGTGCCGGTCACGCCGCAGAAGATCCTGAAGGCGCTGGCCCGGAAAGCGAAGGGGGAAGAGCCGCGCGAAGGACCGGCGGGGGTCCCCGACTACCCGTGGCCGGAGCCACTCCGCGTCCCGCCTCCCTGGGCGGGCGGCGACGGCCGGGCCCTCGGGGACGAGCGCGAGATCGGCAAGGGAGGCGTCCGCCTCGGCGCGGACGGGGGAAAGCGGCCATGATGCGGCTGCCGCGATTCCGGTTCCTGGTGCCGCGCGCCCCCGACGAGGCGCTGGCCATGAAGCGGGAGGCCCCGCCCGACGCCGCCTACGTGGCCGGCGGGACCGACCTCTATCCCAACATGAAGCGCCGCCACCAGGAGCCGCCCGTCGTGATCGCGCTCCACGCCGTTCCCGAGCTTCGCGGGATCGAGCCGCGGGCGGGGGGTGGCCTGTCGATCGGCGCCGCGACCACGCTGACCGAGATCGCGAGCGACCCGCGGGTCCTGGCGGACTACGCGGCGCTCGCCGCCACGATGCGGCTCATCTCGACCCCGATCCTCCAGAACATGGGGACGATCGGCGGCAACCTCCTGCTCGACACCCGCTGCAACTACTACGACCAGAACTACGAGTGGCGCGAGTCGATCGACTTCTGCATGAAGAAGGATGGGAAGATCTGCTGGGTGGCGCCCCAGTCGCCCCGCTGCTGGGCCGTCCAGTCGGCCGACTCGGTCCCGCTCCTGGTCGCCATGGGCGCGACCGCCGACCTGCTCGGAGCGGAGGGGGAGCGCACGGTTCCCGTCCAGGCCCTCTACCAGGACGACGGGATCCTGTACCTGACCAAGCAGCGGGACGAGCTTCTCCTTCGTATCCATCTGCCGGCCCCGAACGGCTGGCGGGCCTCCTACCGGAAGCTCCGCCGACGCGGGGCCTTCGATTTCCCGGTGCTCGGCGTCGGGGCGTGGGCGAAGTTCGCCGAGAACGGCACGGTCGAGGACGTGCGGATCGTCCTGGGTGGGGTCGGATCGGCTCCCGAGGTGGTCGAGAAAGCGGGTGATCTTCTCGTCGGTAACCCGTTGACGGACGATGGGATAGCCAAGGCGGCACGGGCCGCCTGGAAGGCCGGACGCCCGCTCGACAACACCGACTTCACGCTCTCCTGGCGGAAGGAGATGATCCGCCCTTACGTCGCCCGCGCGCTCGGGGATCTGCGGGGGAGCCCATGAGCGCACCCCCGCAGGATCGAGGACGGCAACCGGTTGCGGGAATCGTCCTGGCCGGCGGTCGCTCCTCACGCATGGGAGAGCCCAAGGCGCTCCTCGACGTGGAGGGAACGAGCTTCCTGGAGCGTGCCGCACGTGTTCTGGCGGAAGGCGGCTGCGATCCGGTCTTCGTCGTGGTGCCGCCCGGGGAGACGGGGGAGCGCCTGCTCGAGCTGGCGCGCCGGGCCGGCGCACGCGGGATCGTCAACCCGGAGCCCGACGCCGAGCAGATCGACAGCCTGCGTGTGGGTCTGGAGGCCCTCGAGCCCCATGTCGTCGCCGCGGCCGTCCTGCCGGTGGACCATCCGCGTGTCCGAACGGCGACGATCGCGGCGCTCCTCGCGGCCTTCCATGCGAGTGGCGCGCCGATCGTCCGGCCGATTTACGGGGATCGCCCCGGTCATCCCGTCCTCTTCGCGCGTGATCTCTGGACCGAGCTCCGGGCGCCCGACCTGGAGGAGGGGGCACGCGACGTCGTCCATCGGCACCATGGCGAGATCGAGGAGGTGCCGGTCGACGATCCCGGCCTCGTGATCGACGTCAACACCCCCGAGGAGTACGCGCGGGAGGTGAAAGCGGTCTGAGCGTCTCCTTCGACCTGGCCGATGGTGCGCGGCTCGCCCTCGCGGCTCTGGACGGTGGCCGGGAGATCGTGCTCGGCGTCGTCGTCGACGCGCCCGGGGAGCCGGAGCTCGTCGGCCGGCGGGTGGGCTGGGATGGAGAAGCCCTTCACGGAAGCCTCGGGAGCGCGACCCGCGACCAGGCCATCGGCCGCATCCTCGCGGACGCGCCGCCCGGAGCCGCGTGTCGGTCGCTGCCCGGCGAGGCCCTCGAGATCTATGTCGAGCGCGTCGCGCCGCCGCCCGAGCTGATCGTGGTCGGCGCGGGCCACATCGCCCAGCCTCTCTCGCGGATCGGCAAGCTCCTCGGATTCCGCGTCGTCGTGATCGACGACCGGCCCGACTTCGCCCGCCGGGAGCGCTTCCCGGAGGCCGACCGCGTCATCGTGGCGGACTTTGCGGACCCGTTCGCCGAGGTCGCCGTCGGGCCACGCTCGCACGTCGTCCTCGTGACCCGCGGCCACCGCTACGATTACGACTGTGCCCGGGCCCTCGCCCGGGCGGGCGCCGAGCCGGCGTACGTGGGGATGATCGGAAGCCGCCGCCGCGTGCGGGCGGCCTTCGAGCAGCTCGCCGCCGAGGGGTTCGACCGCGAGTGGCTGGCCCGGATCCACGCCCCGATCGGTCTCGACATCGGAGCCGAGACGCCGGCCGAGATCGCGGTCGCCATCGGCGCCGAGATGATCCTCGCGGAGCGCGGCGGGACGGGGGAGCCGCTCGGCAGGCGGGCGAACGTCGTCCGCTACGTCAAGACCCTGACGGCCGTGTCCGCCGCAGGGTCGTCAAGGGAGCTGCGGTGAGCGAAGAGCGACGCCTTCTCGGCGAGATCGTCGCCGCCGCCGAGTCGGGCCGTCCCGTCGTCCTGGCGACGATCGTTCGTGCGAAGGGCTCGACGCCGCGCGGCATCGGGAGCCGGATGCTGATCGATCCAGCGCGCGGGTCGATCGGAACGATCGGCGGCGGCTGCGGCGAGGCCGAGGTCGTCGAGGCCGCCCGCTCGGCCCTCGCGGATCGCCGTGCCCGGATCGTCCGCGTCGACCTGACCGAGGACCTCTACTCCTGGAGCCCGGCCGTCTGCGGCGGTGTGTTCGACGTGTTGCTGGAGCCTGTGAGGGCCCCCCGACCCATGCCCGCCGCTGGATAGCCACCGTCTTTGCGACCCCCGGGGGTGCGGCTAGGTTACCCCGCCATGCTCTACCTCGTGACCAACGACGACGGTTATCTCGCGCCCGGCGTGCGCGCCCTGGCGCGGTCGGTCGAACCCCTCGGCGATGTCGTGATCGTGGCCCCTGATCGAGAGCAGTCGGCGACCAGCCACTCGCTCACCCTCCACCATCCGCTCCGCGCGCGGAAGATCGAAGACCACCTCTGGCACATCGACGGGACGCCGACCGACTGCGTCATGCTCGCCGTCAACGCGCTCCTCGACCGGCGCCCGGACTACGTACTCAGCGGGATCAACCACGGCGGCAACATGGGCGAGGACGTCTCGTATTCGGGCACGGTGTCGGCCGCGATGGAGGGGGCCCTCCTCGGGATCCCGTCAATGGCGATCTCGCTGGTCCACGGCGACGAGCGCTGGATGGAGGGCTACGAGGGCGTGGTGCGCCGGCTCGTCCAGCGGATCGTCCGCGAGCCCGAGGGGGATCTCTTTCCGGCTGGGACGCTCCTCAACATCAACCTTCCCGACCGCGATCCCGGAGCGGTGCAGGGCGTCCGCATCACCACGCTCGGGAAGCGCTTCTACAGCGACCCGGTCGTGATCGACAAGGACCCGCACGGAAAGACCTACTACTGGATAGGCGGCGGCGCGGCGACCTGGGAGAGTCCCGAAGGCTCGGACTACTGGGCCGTCGAGCAAGGCTTCGTATCCATCACGCCGATCCATCTCGACATGACCCATCATCGGGTCCTCGAACGGCTCAGGGAATGGGAGACGATCGACCTCGGAGCGCGCGACTGACCGCCACCGACCCGTCCGATTTCCGCGGACCGCGAAGCTGGTCCCGACGCCTCTACCACTGGGTGCTGTCGTGGGCGGAGCATCCCCAGGCCACCTGGGCGCTCTTCGTGCTGGCCTTCGCCGAGTCGTCCTTCTTCCCGATTCCCCCGGATGTCCTGCTGATCGCGCTGTGCCTGGGAAAGCCGGTCCGTTCGCTGTGGTACGCAGGCGTATGCACGGTCGGATCGGTGCTCGGTGGATTGGTCGGATACTGGATCGGCAGCGCCTTCTTCGACAGCGTAGGGCGGGAGATCCTCGAGTTCTACGGGCTCATGGACAAATACGCCGAGGTGCAGACGCTGTACCAGAAGTACGACGTCTGGGCGGTCGGCATCGCGGCCCTCACCCCGATTCCCTACAAGGTCTTCACGGTCACGGCCGGTGTCTTCAAGATCTCGCTGCCCGGGTTCGTCGCCGCCAGCGTGGCCGGACGCGGTCTCCGATTCTTCGCGGTGGCGCTGGTGCTCAGGCGCTGGGGAGAGCCGGCTCGCGAGTTTCTCGACCGGCACCTGAACGTTCTCACGATCGCTTTCGTGGTCCTGCTGATCGGCGGGTTCGTGCTTCTGCGATACGCTTTCTGATGGCTCGTTTCTCCGACAAGGAGGTCACATGCAATCATTGATCCTACACCGCCGTCTACCGGCGTTGCTCCTGGCGCTGGGCCTGGCGCTCGCCGGAGGTTGCGCCGACGACGAAGGTCCCACCGACCCCGACACGAATCTCCCCCCTGGCCTCGTCGAGGAAATCGAGGCGCTGTTCCCGGAGGGGGCGACGCTCGACATGGCGATCGATCGGGTCGAGCAGATCCTGGACCAGTCCTCGGAGTCACTCCTGCTCGACTTCATCATCTTCGGCACGACCGAGCTGGAGGCAGGCAGGCTCCTCGACCCCGGGGCCGACGATCCTCCGACGACCGAGGGCGCCCTGGCTCACCTCTTCGAGACAGTCGCGGATCAGGCCGGCCTGGAGCCGCCGCCGGTCAGCGAGGGCGCGCTCGCGACGGGAGCCGTCGCTTTCGTGGACGAGAACGGGTTGACCGTCGTCACCCGATCGGGCTTCGGGGGCGTCGACTTTCCGGCCGGGGCGCTGGCCCAGCGAACCCTGGTGATCCTCGAGAGGCTCCCGGAGACCGGCGAGCCCGCGGATCATGACGGTCCGCTTCGGACCGAGCTGGACCAGTACCCGATCTTCTACCAGGTCACGACGTTCCCCGAGGTGGACGAGCTCTCCATTGACGCGATCACCGGTCTCTGCGTCCTCGATCCACCGGACCCCTTCGCCCCGGAACCCGACGTCGCGGCGCGGCTCCGGCTCGCCCATCCGGATCCGGACGACTCCACCGCGATCGAGTTCCTGCCGCTCACCGACGCACCGTTCGTGGACTGCGCCGGAGCGAGCTCCCAGGGACTCGGCCTCGCGAGCCCGGGCCGGATCGGGGGCCTGATCACTGCGTTCAGCCCGATCGTTGCGGTGGATCCCTTAAGTGGCGGGCCCGAGCCACTGATTCTCTCGCTCGACATCCCGGAGACGGTTTCCAACACACCCGGCTCGACAATCACCGCAGCCGTCGAGTTTGCCGACCCGGATGGGGATGTCCTGCGGGCCATCGTGGATGCCGTCTCCGGACCGCTGACCGGCTTCGATTTCGACCCCGGAGTGAGCGGCGAGACTACGGGGACCTTCGAAGTGACGATCGCGTGCCCGGAGGGGGGAGATCCGTGCGCGACAGGCGAAGTCCAGGCCACCCTGACACTGGAGGACGCGCAACAGAACCTCAGCGACCCGTTCCCGTTCTCGTACACGGCGGTCACGCCCTGATCTCGGGGATCGCGGTCGTCCGAGGCTTGCCGGGGAGTATTTACAAACGGGAAGAAGTCGGTATAATTGTTGCTGTCAGTGGTTTTCGGACCGGGACCTTCCCAAGGAGGAAACGAGCTCATGGCCACCAAGAAGAAGACGGCCAAGAAGCCGGCCAAGGCCAAGAAGAAGCCGGCGAAGAGAAAGAAGAAGTAGGCGCGACGAAAGCGCTGAATCGACGAGGGGCCGGGCGCACGCCCGGCCCCTTCGCTTTGTGCGCCAGGGCCGCGTTTTCTTGCCGGGCGTGACACGGCCGCGTAGCTTCGACTCTCATTCAGAGGCCGCGCTCAACAGCCCAAAGTCGGGGAGTAGCTCAGCCCGGTAGAGCACTACGTTCGGGACGTAGGGGTCGCAGGTTCAAATCCTGTCTCCCCGACCATGATGAGAGCGCGCGGATCCGCCGGGCCCCGCGCGCTTCTTTCTTTCGCCCTCAGAACGTGAAGGTCACCCGCCCGATCGCCCGCGAGCCCAGCACGGACCCGCCGTAGAGCTGGTAGTGCTCCTTGTCCAGCACGTTCGCCCAGTAGAGCCCGAGTCGAGCGTACGGCGTCACCTCCCAGCCCCCGTTCAGATCGAGGGTCGCATAGCCGGGGACACGGCCCGCGAAGACCCCGGCCGCCCAGTCCATGGCCTCCTGCATGTGGAGGTTGAAGCCAGCGCTGAACCGCTCGGGATTGTTGTAGATGATCCCGAAGTTGCCCTTGTGCTCGGGCGTGTTGGCCGCCAGCTCGTTCTCGTCGACCATCCCCCCCTCGCTCGTCCGGTTGTCGTCAATCTCGAAATCGAAGTACGTGTAGTTGGCGTCGACCTGCCAGTTCGCGGCGGGGAGGAAAGAGATCCCGAGCTCGACCCCCTGCTCATCTACCTGGCCCGCGTTCGTGTACGACACGATGAAGGCCTCGCTACCGTCGGGGAGGCGGGAGAACAGCGGAAAGTTGTTTCCGAGCTGCTGCTGAATCGCCCCAAGGACCGTCGGCGCGAACGGTTCAAACGGTTCGCCGGGACCGAAGCCCGCCGGAAGCTCATACGCCGGGAAGTCTTCCCGGTTGACGTTCGGGAGAAGATCGGTGACGAAGTCCTCGATCTGGTTGTTGTAATAGTCGGCTGTCAGGAACGCGCGCCCGCCGGCGAAGGTGCCCTTGTAGCCGTATTCGAAGCCCGACAGCTCCTCGACCCTGAGGTCCGCGTTGCCGCGCGCCTGAACGGTGGTGATCCCGAAATCGAGCGGCAGATCGACGGGCATGCCGACCTGCGCCGAGATCGCTTGCTCGATCCCCAGCTCGAGCGGCCGCAGGTCGACCGGCTGGCCGGCGGCCACCCGCAGGAAGAGCTCCGAGTAATTGGGGATCTGGTAGGCCCGGTTGTAGGTGAACCTTAGGGAATGGTTCTCGCTGGGCGTGAACACGAGCGCCCCCTTGGGGGCCACCTTGTTGTCGTCGATCGCGCTGAAATGATCGAACCGGCCGGCGACCAGCAGGTTCAGCTTCGGGTGGAGCTGCCACTCGCCCTGGGCGAAGGCGGAGCTGATGACGTCGTCCTGGGACTCCTCCATCAGTGTTTCTTCGGTGTCCACCGAGTACCAGCGATTGGAAACCCCGCCCACCAGCAGGAAGTTGCCGTCCTCGGTGCCCCAGTTCGCCTGCCCCTCGACGTGGAAGATGTCGGACTTCTCGAGCAGCTGAGCGCCCGACGCGAGCGAGGTCTGGTTGTTGCCCTCACAGGTATCGCGCGGGAAACACGGGCGACCCGGGAGCCCGGCCGGCGGGGTGGGCGCGGCCGGGTTGCCCTCCAGCTCGTCGGCGCGCCGGCCGCTGTACCATCCCATCAGCACGAAGTCTTCGGAGGCGTACTGGGTGCGGACCCATGGCCGGTCGGCGCCGTTCACCTGCACCCGTCCGATGCCGGTCACGAAGATCTCGTTCTCTACGTGCGCCAGGCCGGCCTCCGCCGTCCATACAGAGCCGTTTTCGAGATTGCGGTCGACGCGGGCGCTGCCGTAGGTGGAGCTAACGGGGTCGTCCAGCAGCGGCACGCCCTCGGTGGGGAGCGGTCCGTACTCGAACGTGCACTGGCTCGGCGGCGGCGGGCACTCGCCCACGGCGTCAGCCTGTGTGCGCGACTCGGAGAAGGTCTCGCCCACCTGGACATGCCCGAAGTTGGCCTTGTACCCCCACGTCTGGCCCTCCGACACCCCCGCGTGGCGGATGTCGAAGCGCCCCGTCTCTCGCTCGCCCCCCGAGACTGCGATCTTCGTGCCCACGATGTCGGCCGGCGAAGGAGTGGTGATGTTGATGACACCGCTGAAGGCGTTGGCGCCATAGAGCGCGGACCCCGGCCCGCGCACGAAGTCGAGCTTCCCGAGGTCTTCCAGCGGCATCGAGAGCGCCGTCCACTCCTGGGACTGCAGGAAGCCGAGCGAGCGGTCGATCCCGTCCTGCAGAACGAGCACGCGTCGATTCAGCGATGAGTTGTATCCGCGGGCGTTGATGTTGAAGTCCTGGACGCCGCTCTGGACCACGTCGATCCCCGGCTTGTCGAGGAACAGCCTGGGGAGCTGACCGGACGCGGCCTCGGCCTGGAGCTCCTCGCCGGTCACGACGCTGACGGCGGCCGGCGCCTCGACGATCCGCGACGGCTCGCGCGACGCCCCGATGACCGTGATCGTCCCCATCTCGAGGAATCCCTCCACCAGCGCGACGTCGGCGACGGCCGTCTGGCCGGGCTCCACGGTGACCACCTGGCGCCGGGTCTCGTAGCCCAGGATGTTGAAGGCGAGCGTTCGCGGGCCGGCCGGGACGTTGGCGATGCTGTAGGTGCCTCGCTGGCCGGTCACCGCGCCCTGGCCGGTCCCTTCGACCGTCACCTGGACATTGGCCACGCCCTCATTGGTGTCGGCATCGCTGACCGTGCCGATGATGCGCCCCGTTCCCTGTCCCGACGCCGGAGCCGTCATGCCCAGGACCGCCAGGGCGACGAACCCGATCCGCGCACTGCGATACGCCTTCATAGGCCTCCCCACGCGAGAAGTCCGGGGATCGAGGGTCGCGCCCCGTCCCAAGGATCGATTCCACCCCCTTAGATTGGGGTGCGGGACCCTTCTCGACAAGGGGGGTGGTCGGGAAGTTTGGTATCCCCCTTGCTGTAGGAAGGACCGGATTGCACGCCCCCCTGAATGGCGCACTGGGGAGCGGACAGGCCCGCAAGCGAGCATATTGGGCCGCCGAGGTGCGCTTGGAGGCAAGACGCGTCATCGTCCGCGGAAGGGTGCAGGGCGTGGGGTTCCGCTGGTTCGTCGTGCGGAACGCCCGGGCCCTCGGCGTTCGGGGTACGGTCCGGAACCGGCCCGACGGAACGGTCGAAGTGATCCTGCACGCCCAGCGGGCCGACCGGATCGACGCCTTGATCGATCGTATCCGCGAGGGTCCCACGGCGGCGCGGGTGGAGCGGGTGGACGTCGAACCGACCGACGAGCTCGAGGAGGATCTCGAAGAGATGCGGGTGATCCGTTGATCGGGGGGCGCTGCGCGGCCCTGGCGCTTTGTGGAGCGGTCGCCTGCGCGCCCGTCTACAGCAGGACCATGGCCCCCGGTCCTTCGACGACACCGGCGACCCGGGCGACGCCGGGTGGGGGAGGAGAAGCCGGATCGGGGCTGGCCTCCATCCTGGGTCGCCTGATCTGGCCGCTGGCGATGGATGGCGTCGAGATCATGAGCAGCCGGTACGGTCCGCGGGAGCATCCCCAGGGTGGAGCGCAGCGATTCCATCGCGGCCTCGACCTCCGCGCCGACCAGGGGACGCCCATCCACGCGGCCGCCGACGGAGCGGTCGTCAAGAGCGGCCGTAGCGGCGCCTACGGGAACCTCGTCATCCTCGAGCACGGCGAGGGGCTCGAGTCGCTCTACGCACACCTCAGCGGGAGCCTGGTCGAGGAAGGCGAGCGGGTTCGGCGCGGGCAGGTGATCGCGCTGGTCGGGCACACCGGAAACGCCACCGGCGACCACCTGCATTTCGAGCTTAGGTGGCGAGGCGGAACGGTCGATCCATGGACGGTGCTTCCGGCGCTGGATGGCTTTCGGGGGCGCTAGGGAAGGTGGCAGGGTGACGAATAACGGGCTCACGGAGAAGCTGAAGGCGGCGGTCCGCGACATCCCCGACTTTCCCAAGCCGGGCATCGTGTTCAAGGACATCACGCCGATCCTGCTGGATCCGCCGCTGTTCGACGATACGCTGAACGCACTCGCCCGCTGGGCGAAGGAGAGGGGGACCGACAAGATCGTCGGCGTGGACGCGCGGGGCTTTCTGTTCGCGGCCCCGGTCGCCAACCGCCTGGGTGTCGGGCTCGTCCCTGTCCGGAAGTCTGGCAAGCTGCCCCACCGGACGGAGCGCGAGGCGTATGATCTCGAGTATGGGAGCGCGGAGCTGGAGGTCCATGTCGATGCCATCGATTCGGGCGAGCGGGTCACCGTGATCGACGATCTCCTGGCGACGGGTGGCAGCGCGCGCGCGACGGCCCGGCTCGTCGAGCGGCTGGGAGCCGTGGTCGCGGGCCTGAGCTTCGTGATCGAGCTGGGCTTCCTGAAGGGCCGTGAGCGGCTCGATGGCTATGATTGTCACAGCCTCGTCCATTACGAATAGGGAGGGGAATAGATGGCGGGTCGCCCCTATCGCAGGGGAGAGGAAGGCTTCGAGACGGCCGAGCTCGGCGGGCTCACGCTCGCCGATGATGCGGCGCTGTTCACGCTCCTTCTGACCTACCCCGACGCGCTCGCCGAGGACGTGGTCTTCTTCGCCGACGGGCGCGTACTGCCGGAGAGCGACCCGGCCTGGCGGACGTTGCTCGGCTGGCACCGCCAGGGCGGTCCGGTCCTCCTGGGCCTGACGACGGCGCTGGCCGAATCCGATCTCCTGGTGGAGGCGCTGCGTCTCGCGGAGATCGTGGCCGACTGGGACGTCGATCGGTGGGACGAGACCGTGCTCGAGTACTGGGGTTCGGCGGACGACGAGCTGGTCGCGCGGGTCGCCGACCGGTGGGAGCTGTCCCTGGACGAGGGGTGGACGCTCGCGAGCTGGACGCGCGCGATGTGGGACGAAGATCCCGAACCAGGCCGCCCGATCGTCGGCCTTCTAGCCGCCGAGATTCGCGAGGCCGTCCGTGGGGCGGTCGACTGGCTCGCGTCCGGCCATCGCGAGATCGCCGCGTTCGAAGCGAGCCGGATCGTCAGCGGGGAGTCGCCCACCTACTGGACCCATCCGGTGGCCGGGGCCTGGTATCGTCCGGCGCCGCTGACGACGGATGAAGAGCCCGATCGGCGTCGCGAGACTTACGTGCGACGGACCGGGAGCGTCACCGGGAGGCTGCTCGCAGCCGTCGAAGCCCGCTGCCTGGAGGCCGGCAGCGCGGTGGCGTGGAGCGGGGAGGACTGGGTCCGGTTCGACGGCGCCAGCCGATCCCTGAGGGTCTTCCCGGGTGAGGCGTGGGTCGACCTCCAGCTCGTCGGGGCGGACGAGGGCAACCTCATCGGGCTGCGCTATCGCTATGGCGTTCCGACCCGCCTCAAGCCGCCGGCCGACGCGCCACCCGAGGTCCACGTGCGGCTCTCCGCCGCCGAGGATTTCGGCGCCGAGATCCAGGTCATGCTGTCCGACTGGCTCTCCGGCCGATCCACTCGGAGCCCGGAGCCTCAGGCTCGTCCGCGTATCGTCGCTCGGGATGTCGAGGTCAGCTCCGCCACGATCGTGCACGAAGCAGGTCCCTCCGATCGTTCAGATTGAAGAGCGTCCGCGCCAGGTCGAACCCGGCGGGAAACTCCTCCGCCGGAACGACGCGCGGAGCGAGCTCCTCGAGTGCGGCGAGCACCCGACGCTCCCCACGCTCGAGCGCGCGGCGGCAAGCCGCGGCCGTTCCGGCTCGCCAGATCGCGATCAGCGGATGGAGGTGGTCCCCGAACTTCGGTACCACGACCTTCGCCTGTGGGTCGACCCCGGCCAGGAAGCGGAAGAGCTCGGGCCCGACGAATGGGCAATCGCAGGCGCAGACCGCTACGCGGGCACCGACGTCGATCGCCTCGACCGCGCCCAGCCCTGCGGCCAGGCCTGCCAGGGGGCCTTCCCCGATCCGGGCGTCGTCGACGCGCGCGTAGCGGCCCGGGGGAAGCTCCATGCCCGGCGTACCGACCACCACGGGCGGTGCTCCCGAGAGCGCGGCCAATCGTTCCACCAGGTGAAGGAGCAGAGGCCTTCCACCCCAGCCCAGCCAGGCCTTGGGGCCGCCGAGCCGGCGTCCCTCGCCCCCGGCCAGGACGACCACGGCGTCGATCCGCGTGGAAGGGGAAGATGGGGCGAGGTTCATCGCCCAAGGTTACCCACGACCGTCCCGATCGGTTAGATTCCCTCCGTTGTTTCGGTCCTTCGCCCCCGTAGCTCAGGTGGATAGAGCAGCGGTTTCCTAAACCGCGTGTCGTGCGTTCGAATCGCGCCGGGGGCACCATCCCGTGTTGAGGAGCTTTCACCGGTATGAGCCGTAAGAGGCTGTCCAAGCAGCAGTTGAAGCGCGACCGATTCGTCGAGCATACGTTCGACTGGGCGCACTGGGTGGAGACCCATCGCAGCCAGGTCTTGGCGGCCCTGGCGGGGATCGCCGTTCTGGTCGCCGCCTTCTTCGTCTACCGGAGCCTTGCCCGCGCGTCCGAGGAGGACGCCGCCCGCGGCTACATCGACGCCCGCCAGGCCTACTTCGCCGGCAACTACCAGCTCGCCGTCAGCGATCTGCAGGGGTTTCTCCAGAACCACGGGGACAGCTCCTTCGGCGACGACGCCCAGCTCTTCCTGGCCGACGCCCTCTATCAGGCGGGCGATCCGGAAGGCGCCGTCGAGACGCTGCAGGAATTCTTCGATCGTCACGGCGATTCGCCGTTCGCCCTGAACGCCCGGCTCCTGATGGCCGCCGCCTACCAGGGAATGGGTCGCCTGGACGAGGCCGTCAACGCCTATCAGGACGCCCTCGAGGTGGCGACCGTCGACGCCCAACGGGTCCGGATCCACCAGGGGCTCGCCGACGTCCACGAGCTCCAAGGCGATACCGAAGCCGCCGCTGCCGAGCTCCAGGCGATCGTCGACCTCGACCCCGAGAGCCCGGCCGCCGGCGAGGCCCGTCGCGAGCTGGCCGAGATCACCGTCCAGCCGATCCCGGTGGGCGGGGTGTCGCAGGCCGCCGAGGCGACCCGTGGCCGCGGGGCGGCCGTGGCCGACACGACCGAACCGCAGGGCTGAGCCCGAGCCGAAGTCACCAGCGAACCAGACCCAGGGGAAAACCGACGGAGCGTGAGAGACCCGCTGGTTCGCGGAGCCGGACATTCCGCTGGATGTCGTATAACGTATCTTATGTAAACTCGCCGGTGGGATATACCACCATCCCGCCGCTACCCTCAGATTCGGCTTGTTCCCCCTACATCTCCACCGGTCTGATTCTTGCTAAATAGCCATAATCCGGAATTTGCGATCGGAATGGCTTCGAAAGGACGCTTCCGGACGTGCTTGTCTGGAACTTCCAGCAACCTGTCGCCCTGCGGCCGGCTCGTGTCCGGACCCAGTCCGCGACGCTGAGCCCTCCGGAAACGGGCTCCTTCACCACGATTGTCCTTCCAGGCTGGTCGACCGAGAGCCGCGCGCCCGCCCTCTCCGCCAGCGTCGAGTTCGGCCGATTCGTGGAAGCTGACCGCCGGCCGGGCCTCCTTGGGCTGGTCTTCAACCATCCGGCTCACCATGGACGTTGATCGGGCCGAGAGTCCGAGGCCCCTCCGGGTCCTCCTGATCGGGGATTCCACGGACGACGCCGAGATCATCCTTCGCGAGCTGCGCCGCGGCGGCTACGAGCCACAGCACGCCCGGGTCGAAACACCAGAGGGGCTGCGCACGGCGCTCTCCGACGGTCCGTGGGATCTCGTGGTTGCCGATTACCAGATGCCCGCCTTCAGCGGCCCGCGCGCCTTCGTCCTGACACGCGAGGAGGAGAGCGATGTTCCCTTCATCCTGCTTTCGGGCAGGATCGGCGAGGAGCAAGCCTTTGAAGCGGTCCGACAGGGGGTGGACGACTACCTGATGAAGGATCACCTCACCCGCCTCCCCTCGGTGGTCCATCGTGTCCTCCGCGAAGCCGAGGCTCGACGAAAGCGCCTGCAAACGGAGAAGGCTCTCGAGCGCAGCGAGGCGATCCTGTCGGCCGTCGGCCGTGCGGCCAAGCGGCTCCTCATGACCGAGAACTGGCGCAACGAGATCGAAGGCGCGTTGGCCTGGCTGGGCGCCGCTGCACAGGTCGACCGGTCCTATCTCTTCGTCAACCATCAGGGGCCGGAAGGGCGGAGCGTCACCTCCCAGCTCGCGGAGTGGGTCGCCCCCGGGATCGAGCCGCAGATCGACAACCCCGAGCTCCAGCACCTCGACTGGACGGCGGTCGGATTCGCCCGCTGGGAGGCGGTGCTCGGCCGAGGCGAGACCATCCACGGCCACGTACGTGACTTGCCGTCGTCCGAGCGTCCGCTCCTCCAGGTGGAGGCGATCGCCTCGATCGCCGTGGTTCCCGTGCTGGTCGGCGGCGCTTGGTGGGGCACGATCGGGTTCGACGTGTGCTATGAGGAGCGTGACTGGTCGACGCCAGAGCTCGAAGCTCTACGGATCGCGGCCGATACCTTGGCCGCCGCGATTCAGCGAGCCGATGACCGGTCGGTCCTCCAACGGCAGGTCGACCGCCTGAATGCCTTGCGGCGGATCGACCTGGCAATCGCCGGGAGCCTGGATCTACAGGTCACGCTCGGGGTCGTCCTCGATCAGGTGAACGCGCAGCTCGCGGTCGACGCGTCCTGTGTCCTGCTCCTGGATCGCGTCACCCACCAGCTGGATTTCGCGTCTGCGCGTGGGATTCGACACGTCGACCTGCAACAGCACCGGCTGTACCGGAGAGACGAACTGGTCAGCCGGGCGGTGCTGGAAAGAAGACCGGTCCACGTGCCCGACCTCATGGCCGCCGAAGTCTCGACCGAACTCCATGCGTTCACGGAGCGAGAGGGATTCCATGGGTACTACGCCCTGCCGTTGATTTCGAAAGGCGAGGTTCGTGGCGTCCTCGAGATCTTCCATCGATCATCCCTGGTGCCGACAAGAGAGTGGCGGGAGTTCGCCGACATGCTGGCCGGCCAGACCGCGATCGCGATCGACAACGCGATGCTCTTCGCCAACCTCACCCGTAGCAACAGCGAGCTGAGGCTGGCCTACGACCGCACCCTCGACGGGTGGTCGCGCGCCCTCGACCTTCGCGACAACGAGACGCAGGGCCATACCGAGAGGGTCGCCGATTTAACGGTTGACCTGGGCCGCGCGATCGGCATGACCGAGGAGGAGCTGGTCCATCTCCGACGCGGCGCGCTCCTTCACGACATCGGGAAGATGGCTGTCCCCGATGCGATCCTGAGAAAGCCAGGGCCGCTCACCGAGGCGGAATGGAGCGTCATGCGGCAGCATCCAGTGCTGGCGTACGAACTCCTCTCCCCCATCCCCTTTCTGCGACCGTCGCTCGACATCCCCTATTGCCATCACGAGCGGTGGGACGGAACGGGCTACCCGCGCGGTCTCCGCGGCGAGGAGATCCCGCTCGCCGCGCGGGTCTTCTCGGTCGTCGACGTGTGGGACGCCATCCGGTCCGACCGCCCATATCGGGCGGGGCTGCCAGCCGACCGCGCGAGGACGATGATCCAGGAAGGCGCCGGCACCCAGTTCGATCCGCGGATCGTTGCCGCCTTTCTCGAGCTCGATCTCCTCGGGCCGTAGACCTGGCGGACTGAACCCCTATCGCGCCGCTTCTGCTTCTGCCGGTCTCGCCGCCTCAGCCCGCAACGATCGCGCGCCCGAAGGGCGATGCGATCGCATACGCCGCGACGGCCCCGCCTGGTGTGGGTCGTGGAGCCACGCCGGCGGAGCGTCGCCGTGTACCGCTCGCGAACCGAGATCCAGCTGCTGCGAATGGAAGATGCGCTGGACGGGGTCGACGTCCTGCCGGGCTTCTGCGTGACGGTCGCCGAGATCTTCGCCCGATCCACGAGGGACTGACCAATCTGAACGAGGTTGGCGGCGGCCTTCGCCGCTAGATTGCCCCCCGCCATGCCGCCCCCGCGCATCCTGATCCACATCGACCATAACCCGCACCCGCGCGTTTTCGATCGCATCATGTCGCTGGATGGAGGGGCGGAGCAGATCCTGGCCTACGGCGACGTCGACCCCCAGGACGTGCCGGTCCTCGTGTCGGGCGCCCTCTACTCGCGGCCGCGCGAGGAGCTCTCCAGGACCGCGATCCTCGTGACCGGGACCAACGATCGCGTGATCGCCGAGATGGTGCGGCAGGCGAAGCGCGCCTTCTTCGGCGCCTATCGGGTATCGATCCTGTCGGAGTGCAAGGGTGGAAACGCCGTGGCGGGCGCGGCCGTGGCCCGGATCGGACAGCTCCTGGACCTCCAGAGACTTCCGGCCGTCGTCGTGGCGGGCGGGCCGGCCGGCGCTCGCGTGGCGGGCCTCCTCGCCCGCGCCGGGGCCGACGTCACGCTAACCGTATTCGACGAGGAGGAGGCCGCCGATCGAGGCCAGTTCATCGAGGAGACGTTCGCCCGGCCGGTCGAGATCGTCGTCTGGAGGGCGGGTGACGCCCTGGGAGGGCTCCTCGAGGGGCGGCGCCTGCTGGTGGCGGCCGGTCCACCCGAGCTGACCCTGGTCCCCCGGCGTGCCTGGAGCCGCTTCCCTTCCCTCGACCTCCTGGTGGACGTGAGCGGCGCCGAGCCGCCCGGGATCGAGGGCTTGAGCGGCGAGGAGGACGGCGATCTCGTCGATGGCGCGGGCTCAGGCGATGGCGGAAACGACCGTGTCCGTGGCCTGGGCGGCCTCGCGATCAGCCGCTACAAGATTCGGGTTCACCGCGAGGCCGTGGCGCGGCTCTTCTCCCCCGAGGCGGTCGTGTTCGGAACCCTCGAGATCGCGCGACTGGCTGAGGACGTGTGCTCTCAGGCGATTGAACCCGGGTCCTGAAGGCCCCGTCATCCAACCACTTAACAGCTTAAGATGCAATACCTTACGCTTGGCACGTCGACGTCCGTGTTACCAATTTTCGGTCGGATTTTCGGGAGCCTGCCTGCGAATTTTCGGTCTGCCGTTCCGGCAGATTGAGAGTTCACGACTGGACTGTTGACGAGTGGAAGACCATCGTCGACGCCAACGGTACCTCGAGGCCGTGACCTCGTTCACCGAGGACGGTGAAGCTCGATGAAGTCGAGTTGGGCCATTCTGGCGAAGTCCGCGTCGAGAGACCACAAAGATGCCTTCCGTTCGGCCGCGATCGCCGCGATGAGAAGGTCCGCGATCCCGAAGCGTTCGCCTGACTGGACGGCTCGCGTTATCCAGCCATCGATCCGCTCCCAGGTCGTCTCGGTGGGAAAGTAAACGGGGAGCGCCGAAAGGCCGCGACGGAGGCGCGCCAGATCTTTTTTTGAAGCCCCGCCGAGGACCTCCAGATGCACGGGCGCTGCGAGCACAACCAGATCGGCATCCAGCAAGGCTTCGAGATGTCGCGCCTCGGGACCTTCCCGGGTCCGGAAAGCGGAGATCCAGACCGAGCTGTCGACGCTTATCACCTATTGCCGGGAGGGCGTCGCCGTGACTCCGGGAGGTCGAGGTCGAGCCGGACGGAACCCATCAGGTCCTTGAGCTCTTCGAGGCGCCGTCGGCGAATGAGCTCCCGCAGAGCCAGGATCACGGTATCCGTCTTGGACTTGAACTTGAGGAGACGCCGCGCCTCGTCGATCAGCTCCTCGGGGATGTCGAGCGTCGTGCGCATATGATCTAGGCTATTTCATGTGCACAGAGCTGTCAATAAGTCGTAATGCGAGGTGCGGACCGGTCCCGGTTGCGACCTCTACTGGCCTCCCGAGGATGGTTCCCACCGCCCCCAATCGGGTCCCAAGTGGAGGTGCCGAAGTTCACACGATTCGGAAGTAATCCACCAGCACGCAGCGCCGCCGCCGAACGAACGTGCGGGCGCTGGTCGGGCCCTCCCCCGTCGGCGTCGAGATCGTCATCGCGGTCGGGCCTTCCCCGCCGAAGCCGAGACCGGCCAGGTTGGATCCGTTCTTGACAAAGATCGAGCAGTTGATCTCGACCGCCATCCGGTGCAGGTGGTCCAGGTTTTTCGAGTGCATGATCGCGGTGTGCTTGAAGCCGTGCTCGAGCTCGATTGCCCAGTCGATGGCGGTATCGACGTCCGGGCAGCGGATCAGCGGTATGACGGGGGTCAGGCACTCCAGCACCGCGAACGGGTGCCCCTTGTCGGTCTCGGCCACGAGGAGCCGCGTGGTCGCGGGCACGCGCTTCCCGATCAGCTCCGCCAGGACCGTAGCGTCCTTCCCCACGAACTCCTTGTTCATGCGCGGGTGCGCGCCGGGATGGTCCACCAGGATCCCACGCGCCAGGGCCTCGGTCTCGTCGGGCGTAAGGATCACGGCGTCGGAACGCTCGAGCTCCCGCAGCAGTACCCCCGCGATCGCCTCCTCCGCCAGGATCTCCTTCTCGCACGTGCAGACGATATTGTTGTCGAAGGACGCGCCGGCCACGATGTCCCGGGCCGCCCGGCCCAGGTCGGCCGAGCGGTCGACGACGACGGGCGGGTTTCCAGGTCCGGCCGCGATCACCCGCTTGTCCGACTCCTGCGCCGCCCGGACGACGCCGCCCCCGCCCGTCACGACGAGCAGGTCCACGCCGGCGTGGTGGAAGATCTCCTGCGCGCTTTCGATGGTCGGATTGGCCACGCCGGTCAGCAGATTGGCCGGCCCGCCCGCCTCGACGGCCGCCTCGTTCATGAGGTGGATCGCCCGGTTGGTGACGCCCCTGGCCAGCGGATGCGCTCCGAACACGACCGTGTTCCCGGCGGCCAGCATCGAGATCCCGTTGTTGATGATGGTTGCGGCCGGGTTGGTGGACGGCGTGACCGCGCCGATCACCCCCCACGGCGCGAGCTCGGTCAGCGTGAGGCCGTGATCCCCCGAGAGGATCTCGGGATGGAGGTCCTCGGTGCCGGGCGTCCGGTCGATGCAGAGCCGGTTCTTGAGGGTCTTGTCGCGGACGTTCCCGAGCCGGGTCTCGGCCACGGCGGCATCGGCCAGCTCGGCAGCGTGCTGGGACAGCTTCTCCCGCTGGCGGGCGATGATCCGGTCCCGCTGCTCGAGGGTCCGTATCCCGGCCCGGGCCTCACGGGCGGCCGCGACCGCTTCATCGATGGTCTCGAAGATGCCGAGGGTCGCACTCCCCGGGGCGGGCCCGGGGGTCGGGGATGCGGGCGTGGGACGTTCGGACGCGGGCCGCGGGGCGCGGCGCTGGCGGTCCAGCTCGTCGGTGATCCGGTCGACGAGCGCCCGGATCTCGACCTCACTCAGCGCCAGGGCTTACTCCTTCGGAACGATCGGGAAATGCCCGTCCAGGTCTCCGTGCGGCCGCGGAATGACGTGGACCGACACGACCTCGCCCACCTTCTTGGCGGCGGCGGCGCCGGCGTCCACGGCGGCCTGACAGGCCGCCACGTCGCCGCGCACCAGCGCGGTCACGTAGCCGGCCCCGATCTTCTCGTAGCCGACCAGCGTGACACGCGCCGCCTTGACCATGGCGTCGGCCGCCTCGATCAGGGCCACCAGCCCGCGCGTCTCGATCATCCCCAGAGCTTCCGCCATTCAGACCCTCCTCGGGATCCGGTAGTCGTGGGAAGTGCTCGTGGCGCCGGATGGGTGGCGCGCGCGTGGTCTCGTCATCGGCCGGAGGCCGAACGGGCGGCGGCCTGGACACAGGCGATCGCCGCGACATTGACGATGTCCTCGGCCGTCGCGCCCCGCGACAGATCGTGCATGGGCGCGGCCAGCCCCTGGAGGAGCGGCCCCAGGGCCGTCATGCCCGCCAGTCGCTGAGCGAGTTTATAGCCGATGTTGCCACTGTTCAAGTCGGGAAAGACGAGGACGTTGGCGCGTCCGCCGAGCGGGCTCTCGGGAGCCTTGCCCGCCGCGACCTCGGGAACGATGGCGGCGTCGAGCTGGAGCTCGCCGTCGACGAGGAGCCGGGGCGCCCGCTCGCGGACGATCCGGGTCGCCTCGACCACCCGATCGACTAGGGCGTGCTTCGCGCTCCCCTTGGTCGAGAAAGAGAGCATGGCCACCCGCGGTTTCTCCCCCGTCAGCGTGCGGTGGGTCTCGGCGCTGGCGATCGCGATGTCGGCGAGCTGGGTCGCGGTGGGCTCGGGGACGACCCCGCAGTCGGCGAACGTCCAGGCGGCTTCCGGGCCGATCATGAGGAAGGCCGACGAGACGGTCCGGATCCCGGGTGCCGTGCCGATCCCCCGGATCGCCGCCCGGACGGTCTCGGCGGAGGTCGAGATGTTCCCCGCCACGCACGCGTCCGCGTCCCCGCGAGAGACGAGGAACGCACCGAAGAGGGGCAGGTCCTCGAGTGCTTCGCGCGCCCGGGCGAGCGCGATCTCCCGGCCTCTCCCGACCTGGCGCTTCCGGTATTCCTCCGCGTAGAGGTCGAGCCGGGGAGAGCCGGCGGGCGCGATCCGCTCGATTCCGTCGAGCCGGACCCCGGCCCGAACGGCGGCCTCGTCGAGGGCGATGGCGTCCCCCAGAAGAAC
>JBOHRW010000116.1:0-12993 GCA_050732935.1 Gemmatimonadota bacterium | reverse complement strand
GCTCCTGCAGGAGCTCGGCCGCGAGGAAGAGGCGCTGGAACTGTACCGGAACTTCCTGGGTCTTTCCATCTCCGAGATCATCTACCTCGGGCTCACCGAGCTGCGGCAACCCGAGATCTACGAGCATCGGGGCGACCTGGAACAGGCCGCGCGCCACTACGACGCTTTCCTCGAGCTTTGGAGAGATAGCGATCCCGAATTCCGTCCGCTCGTCGAGCGCGCCCGGCAGTCGCTGGCCCGAATCCAGGCCCAGCCCGGAGATGCCGCGAACCGACGGGACGAAAGGGCGGACGGGACTTTCGCCCAGTCGCCCCAGGGATTGGCCGGCTCCACGCACCCGAGGTAGCCTGGGCCGACCACCTGCCAGACACCCAGCTCAACGACCAGGTAGAAGGAGCCGTGCGCCTCTACGACTACCCCGCCTCCGGCAACTGCTACAAGGTGCGGCTGCTGCTGGCCCTCCTCGATCGCCCTTATGAGCGTGTCGAGACCGACATCTTTGCCGGAGACACGCTGACGGCCGAGTACCGGAAGTTGAACCCGCTGCGCGAGACGCCGGTCCTCGAGCTCGACACCGGAGAGGTGATCACGCAGTCGAACGCGATCCTCTGGTATCTCGCCGAGGGAACGCCCTTCCTGCCCGACTCGTCGATCGATCGCGCTCACGTCGTACAGTGGCTCTTCTTCGAGCAGGAGCGCGTCATGTCTGGCATCGGGTCGGCCCGGTTCCGCATCATGACGGGCCGCGATCCCGAGGTCGCCGCGGCCCGCTTCGCTATCGGCGAGGGAGCGCTCGCCGTTCTCGAGGAGCACCTGGCCGGGCGTTCCTTCCTGGTGGGCGAGGAGTGCTCGATCGCCGACATCTCCAACTTCGCCTACACCCATGTCGCCGAGGACGCCGGATACGAGATTCGCGAGTACCCTGCCGTTTACGAGTGGCTGGGCCGTGTGCGGGCGCTGCCGCGGTTCATCGCGGACCTCGAGCCCTATCCCGAGAACGCTCGTCCGGGCGCCGGCCAGTCGATCTACGGATAGGGCTGCGCTGCCGTCTTCGCGGCCGCAGCCGCATCAACTTGCGCAAACGCCAGCCCGAGACCGACGACGGACATGGCGATCCACGGCCTGATCATGGAAATTGGCATCATCATGGTCCGCGACTTCTCCTGCGCAAAATGGACTTCGGATCCGTCCTCATGCCCCTGAAGCTCAAACGAGCCTACGAACCTCCGGAGCCCGGCGATGGATTCCGGATCTTGGTCGACCGACTCTGGCCACGGGGCCTATCCAAGTCCTCGGCACAGATCGACCTGTGGCTGAAGGAGGTCGCCCCCAGTACCGAGCTGCGGAAGTGGTTCGGCCACGACCCCGCGAAATGGGCCGCATTCCGCCGCCGCTACTTTCGAGAGCTCGAAGAGAACCCGGAAGCGGTCGAACAGCTCCGGGAACACACACGCCAGGGGACCGTGACGCTCGTGTACGGAGCCAGGGACGAAGAGCACAACGACGCGGTGGCGCTCGAGGAATATCTCGCGGCGAGGAAGAGGTAGGGCATTTCCAGGATCATCCCTTCCCGTCCTCCTCAATGGCCTGGAGGGCAATCAGCGAATGCGCGAACGCGCCTCCGGCGCGCATCTCCGCGGCCATCCAGATGGCCTCCATGACTTCCGGCTCGGTCGCTCCTTCTCGACGAGCGGCCTTGGTGTGCCCCCTGATGCAATAGGGGCATTGCGTGACGTGAGCCACCGCCACCGCGATGAGCTGCTTCGTCTTGGCGTCCACCGCTCCCGCCGCAAAGACCTCGCGGCTGAAGTCCTGAAACGCGCGGGCAATGCCGGGAGCAAGTTCCTTTCGCTTCCCGATCAGCGTTCCGGTCGGCTCTGGATACAGGGTCTCGTGATCGTCCATCTGTCGATCCTTTCGAGTGCGGGGAGATCAGCCAACCTCGCTATCGTCGCTTTGCAGAGTCGTTCTACCCCTCGCCGCTCGGCTTGATCACGTTGCGTGCGGGGTTCGCCTTGACGTACCCGATTGCGTCCTGCGCGGATCGACGCTTGCAGCGCCGCCCTTTTCCGAAGCCGGGTCGCTCCGCCAGGCGGCGCCGGGCCGCCTTACGTAGTGCATCCACACGTAGCCCCAGGGGATCACCGCGAGGAGCAGGACAACGCTGACGAGGCAATCGTTCCAGGTTTCCCGCTCCCCCGCGACCAGCGCGTCCGCCGACCATTGCGGGAACCCGATCGCCAGTAGCCAGAGGGACTTCCACACCAGCTCGAACAGCAGGACCGGCAGCATCTGGAGCGGATAGCGAAGCCCGAGCGCCGCCAGCAGGGAGACCCCTCCCAGGAGGCTCCACACGACCCCGCGCATGTGCTCGAGGTCCGGCGGGGGGTTGAGGAGCAAGGGCCAGATCATGAACCCGAGCCCCACGAGGATTATGAGATATGCGCCTCTCAGGATGTAGAGCCGGATCGTGGATACGCCGTACATGAGTTCCTCCCTATGGCGAAAGGATGGGTGCCGTGAAAGACGAGGCCGGATCAGACCGGTCCGCGAGAGCGGTGCAGCCGGGCCGTCACGAACAGGAATCCCGCGGTGATCGCCAGACCGACCCACATCCCAGGGCCGATCAGGAACTGCCCGAGGGGACCGGGCGCCAGCATGTCCATCGTCATTCTGTCCATGGGCGCGCCGGATTCCGTGTTGCCAATGAGTCGGTACTGCACCATTCCGGCGAAATGCGAGGTGTTGAAAGCGATCCTCTCGAGGACGCCGATCGCCACTGGAGGCAGGACGGCCCACAGCAGGGGGGCGCGCTTCGCCCAGGCCGAGGCCAGCAGCAGCCATCCATAGAAGGGCGCGTACCAGATGCCGTGGAACATGACCAGGTGGATGAAGTTCGTCACCGACGCCTCGAAGAACGGCACGCGGGTCCACGGCGTCGTGGCGCTCAGGCCGGCGCCCGCGAGGACGACGCTGCTCATGAGCAGCATGACCAAGTACGCCGCCACCGTCACCGCGAACGTCACCAGGGGCAGCACCAGGATGGGAACGCTCGCCTTGGACAGTACGGTGGTGAGATCCGAGACCGGCATGGACTTCCAGAAGAGGATGCTGCGATCTCGGCGCTCCCCATACAGCGCATCCAGGCAGTAGATCGCGGCCACGAGGAGATAAATGGCCATGAGCGCGATAGCGACGATCACATATGGCTGCTCGATGACTTCCTGCAGCTGCACCGGGTCCGTGGCCGCGGCGCGGATTCTCTCCGGCAGGCGGACGAGGGCGATGAAGAAGCCGACCAGGAAGACGCCGGCGACGGCGAGCGGAGCAAGGTAGATGGAGCGGTTCTCCCAAAGCTCGCGCCGCACAGACCAGCACAGCATCGACAAAGTCTTCATTCGGGCGCACCTCGCTCCTGGCCGCCTCGGCTGCTCAGGATGGCCACGAAGAGATCGGCGACGCTGGGGGTCCGCACGTCGCCCAGCGGGCCCAGCTGCTGACGGTCCACGCCCTCGAACAACAGGATGCTGCGCCCGATACCCGGCCGCTCGTGGATGGGATGGAGAGCCCGCGCCGGTGCGATCCTGTCGGGATGCACCGCCACCTCGCGATACTGCGATTCGACCTCGTCGATGCTCCGGCTGAATACGATACGGCCGCGGTCGAGGAACACGAGATCGGTGAAGATGTGCTGGACTTCCTCCACCTGATGCGTGGCCACGATGACCGTGCGGCTGCGCTCGAAATAGTCGTCGAGCAGGGTGTCGTAGAACTGCTTGCGATACAGGATGTCGAGTCCCAGGGTGGGCTCGTCGAGCACCACGAGTCGCGCATCGATGGCCATGACCACCGCGAGATGCAGTTGCGTCACCATGCCTTTCGACAGTTCCCTGACTTTGTTGGTGGGGCGAATGCTCGTCTTCGTCAGAAACGCTTCGGCTTTCGCGCGATCGAACCGCGGATGGACGCCGGCGACGTAATCGAGCACCCTGGAAACCCGCATCCAGCTCGGAAGCACGGCGACGTCGGCGATGAAGCACACGTCGCGCATGAGCTGAGCTCGCTCGGTCCAGGGGTCGCAACCGAGCACGCTCAGGTGACCTTCGTAGGACGTCAGACCTACGATCGCGTTGAGCGCGGTGGTCTTGCCGGCGCCATTGGGACCGATGAGGCCAAGGATGCGGCCGGCTTCGACCTCGAGATCGATGCCGTCCAGGGCGACGGTCGCACCGTAGGTCTTGCGGAGCCCCCGGGCCTCTACGTACGTCATGGGCTCAATTGCTCCTCCTCGGGAGAAGGCGGCGGGGGCTGCTGGAGGTCCTCCGCAGTCAGGCCGAGCCGCTCTATGGTCCGGTGGATCCGGGGCCACTCTTCGCCGAGAAACCTCTCCCGCTCGCTCCGCAGCAGGAGGGCGCGCGCGCCAGGATTGATGAACATGCCGAGGCCGCGCCGCGCCTCCACGACTCCTTCGTCGACCAACTGCTGGTAGCCCTTGAGGACGGTGAGTGGATTCACCCGATACTCCGCCGCGACATTGCGCACCGACGGCAACGCCTCGCCTTCCTTGAGCACGTCATCCAGAATCATCGCGGCGACACGGTCCCGGATCTGGCGATAGATTGGTTGGCTGTCGTTCCACTCATGGTCCATCAGGTCCGCCGGATCGACTCAGCGAGCTGCGGTGCCGCTCCCCGCGTTCGTCCGCTGCAGGTCGAAGCGTGCGCGGACGGGCTTCTCGCCCGGCATCATGTACGTCCACTCCTCGATATGATGGTTCTCGTCGACGAAGGTGAAGACCGCGCTGTGCATGTGCCCGTGCCGGTCGCCTCCGGAGAGATCGAGGAATTCGAACTCCACCCTGTTTCCGTCGGGCGAGACCTTGCCGACCATGCGCGGCCGGTTGCCGGCGTCGCAGTAGTGCGTCAGGGTGAGACGGTCCTCCTCGAGGTAGAACAGGGTGACCGGATGGTCCGGGAGCCCGGAGACGGACATCTCGTGAACGAGCGAGTTGCCGAGGGACGCCTCGCGCAGCGTGAAATGCGCGAAGTTCCCCTCGACGCTGGGCTCCTGTGGGGAGGTGGTCAACGAGCCGACCCACGTCCCCGCCAGCGACTTGATCTTCTCGAAGGCAGCTTGCGCATCCGACAGTGCTGCGTCGGTGGATTCGTACGGCGTGGACTGAGCAAACGCCGGGCTGGACACCGGCAGTAAGAGCAGGAGTGCGAGACAGAGGGTTTTCATTTCTTCCTTCTCCTTGGAGAGGATGGGACGCTCAAGGTTCTCTGTACTACTGTTATACATGACTATAACACAAGGCAGGAATCGCAGCAACCTCCCCGGAAACCCCCGCTCCAAGCAGGCAATTGACATACATAACACTGCCATGTATAATGCTGCTATGTACACTCGGCTTCGAGTTTGTTAGCGCGCGACGCCTAAAATCATGGAGATCAGCAAGGACCTGATCGCCGCTTCCTCGACCCCGATCGTACTGGCGATCCTGGCCGAAGGGGACAGCTACGGCTACGCCATCCTCAAGCGGGTTCGGGAATTGTCCGAAGGGCGCATGGAGTGGACGGACGGGATGCTCTACCCAGTTCTTCATCGGCTCGAGCGGCTCGGCCACATCGAGGCGCGGTGGGAAGTTGCGGAGAGCGGCCGCCGTCGCAAGTACTACCGGATCACGTCCCGGGGCCGGGCTCAGCTCGCCGAGGAACGCAGGCAGTGGCAAGCGGTGGACGCCACGCTACGGGGCATCTGGCGGGCGCTCCTCCTTCTCGTCCCGGCCAGCCACCCGGCGTCAGCCGCGCCACTGTTACAAGGAGCCTGAGTGATGCCGGATCCGGATCACGCGGTATCGCTCGAGGAGCAGATCGACCGATGGCGCAGCTACCTCCGGCGCCGGCAGGCGATCCATTCCGTCGACGTAGCGGAGCTGGAGGACCACCTGCGCGAGCAGATCGCGGTGTTGGCCGACGCCGGGCTCGCCACGGATGAGGCGTTCCTGATCGCGGTGAAGCGCATGGGCGACCTCGACTCGCTGTCGCGGGAGTTCGCGCGCGAGCACTCGGATCGGCTGTGGAAACAGCTCGTGGTGAGCCCCGCCGATTCGGGCGAGCGGAGCGGGTGGGCCCGGCGCGAAGCCATCGTCGCCTTCTTCCTGGCGACGCTCGCGGCGCTGGCTGTGAAGGCACCGGAGCTGTTCGGGCTGACACTGGACGAAGACTCCGGCTTCTACGCCCGCAATGCGAGCCTCTTCGTCTTTCCCCTCCTCGCCGGCTACTTCGTCTGGAAGCGGGGATCCGACAGGGCCCCTCTCCGCTGGCTTGCCGCGGCGTTCGTCGCGGCCGCGGTCTTCGCCAACGTGTATCCGTTCGCACCCGAGGGTTCCACGGAGATCCTGACGGCGATGCACCTGCCGATCGCCCTTTGGGTGGTCGTCGGCGTCGCGTACGCGGGAGGGCGGTGGGGCGACGCCGAGGTCCGCATGGACTTCATCCGGTTCTCTGGCGAGCTCTTCATCTACTACGTATTGATCGCACTGGGGGGCGGCGTGCTCACCGGCTTCACGGCGCTGCTGTTCCAGGCCATCGGCGTGGATATCGAGCCCTTCTTCGAGCGCTGGATGCTGCCCTGCGGCGCCCTGGGAGCGGTCGTGATCGCCTCCTGGCTGGTCGAGGCGAAGCAGAGCGTGATCGAGAACATGGCGCCGGTCTTGACGCGTCTGTTCACGCCGATGTTCGCCCTCGTGCTGATCGCCTATCTGGCGACGATGACGTGGATGGGGCGCGGGATCGGCTTTCAGCGCGACATCCTGATCGCGTTTGACCTCCTCCTGGTGGTCGTCCTCGGTCTGCTCCTGTACTCCATCTCAGCCCGCGACCCGCGGGCCTCCAGGAACCTGTTCGACGTGATGCAGATCGTGCTCGTGATCAGCGCCCTGCTGGTGGACGCGATGGCGCTGTGGTCGATCGCGGCGCGCATCTCGGAGCTCGGCTTCACCCCCAACCGCGTTGCCGCCCTTGGCGAGAACGTCATCCTGCTGGTCAACCTCGCGTGGTCCGCCATGCTCTACGTCCGTTTTCTGCGCGGGCGGGGACCGTTCACGGATCTCGAGCGCTGGCAGACCAACTACCTGCCGGTCTACGGGGTGTGGGCGGCGATGGTCTTCGTCGTCTTCCCGCCGTTGTTCGGATACATCTGAGAAGCATCCCTGTGATGAAGTGGCGGGAGATCGTCCGCTTCGAGCTGGTCTATCAGCTCCGACGCAGGTCCACGTGGGTCTTTTTCGGCGTGTCCCTGTTGCCCCTGATGGGGGAGATGAATGGCGAGGTGCTGGAGGCGCAGAGTGGTGAGAACCTGTTCAACGCGCCCCTCTCCGTCGCACAGAGCAGCGTCACCATGACGCTGATCGCGCTTGTGGTGATCGCCGCGGTGGCCGGCGATGCGGCGACGCGCGACACGCAGACGAGGACAGAGCCGCTGATGCACGCCGCACCCGTCGGTCGCGGCGCGTACCTCGGCGGCCGCTTCCTCGGCGCGTTCCTCGTGGTTGCGTTGTTGCTGACGGCGGTGCCCCTCGCCTTTCTCCTTACCCCTCTTCTCCACCCGGGCCTCGAGCCGGAGCTCGTCGCGCCGTTCCAGCCGGCGGTGTACCTCCAATCGTATTTCCTGCTGATCGTACCGAACGCGTTCGTGGCGACGGCACTGCTGTTTGCGCTGGCGACGCTCGTGCGGCACACGATGGGGAGCTACCTCGGTGCCGCCATGGTGTTCGCGGGGACCCTGCTCACCATGGGATTCGTCGGCCGAGCCCTGGGGCGCTGGGACCTGGCAACTCTGCTGAGTCCTTCGGGTCACGCCGCGCTCGCGGTGATGGATCGGACCTGGTCGCCCGTCGACCTGAACACGCGCCTGGTCGGGTTGGATGGCGGGCTGCTGTGGAACCGGCTGCTGTGGCTCGCCCTGGCGTTCGCCGTGCTCGGGTTCACGTACACGCGGTTCCGCTATGGAGCGAACGGCGGCAGCGCCCGATGGTGGCATCGCGGCCGTCTCGGCTCGGCAGGCGCGGACCGCGACGACGCGGCCGCCGAGCCCGCGGAACGACTCGATGGCGCCGTGCTCGGGCGCAGCGCCCCAGTGGCCGTGCCCCGCGTGTCTCGAGAGTTCGCCGCCGCCGGTCGCATGCGACAGACGCTGACGGTCGCGCGCGATTCGCTGCGGGAGATGGTGACGGGCTGGAGCTGGCTCGTAGTCCCGTTCCTGGCGCTCCAGATCGTGCTCAACCTCGAAGACCTGAAGTTCCGGGGCATGCTGACCCTACCCACCACCGGTCGCGTCCTCGAGGTCCTCGCCGATCCGCTCATCACCGTCCTCATCTTCGTCGTTCTCTTCGCCGGGGAGCTGGTCTGGCGGGAGCGCGACGCGAACATGCACGCCCTGGCCGATGCCGCGCCGGTGCCGGACTGGGTGCGGTTCGTCGGCAAGCTGATCGGCCTCTGGCTCGTGATCGTAGCGCTGCACGGGCTGCTGATGCTGGCGGGCATGCTGACCCAGGTGCTGCGCGGCTGGTACGAGTTCGACGTTCCGCTTTACGTCCAGGTCCTGTTCGGGATCGAGCTGGTGGAGCCGCTGGTCTTCGCGCTGCTCGCGCTGTCGGTGCACGTGCTCGTCAACCAGAAGCACCTCGGGCACCTGGCCGTGCTGCTCCTCGTGCTGGCTCGGAACACGCTCGCGCCGTGGCTCGGGATCGAGCACCCGTTGCTCCTGTTCGGCATAGACCCGGGCTGGAGCTATTCGCCGATCAGCGGCTTCGGCCCCTTCGTGGGGCCCGTGCTATGGTTCGAGGCCTACTGGGCCGCCTGGACGCTGGTCGTCGCGCTCCTGGCGTTTCTCTTCTGGGTGAGAGGCGTCGAACCGGGAACCCGTGAGCGCCTGCGCAACGCGCGACACCGCGTCACGGGCCGGACGGTCGGTACCGTCGCGGCGGCGCTCGGGCTCGCCCTGCTGGTCGGCGGATTCCTGTTCTACAACATCGAGATCCTCAACGCATACCATTCGACTGCCGAGAGCGCGCGGCGGCAGGCGGAGTACGAGCGGCGCTACGGGAATTATGAAGACGCGCCGCAGCCGCAACTGACGACCACGGAGCTCCAAGTCGAGATCTATCCCGACCGGCGCGCGGCCGACGTCCGCGGGGTGTATCGGCTGGAGAACCGGACGCCCCAGCCGATCGACTCGATCCACGTGGCCGTCGCCCTCGAGCCCGAGGTCGACACGAGTGCTATCGAGTTCGACCGTCCCGCGCGCGCGGTGCTCGTCGACGACGAACTGGGGCACCGGATCTACGCGCTGGAGAAGCCGGTCCAGCCGGGCGATTCGCTGCGGATGCGCTGGCAGGTGCGCTACGACCCGCGCGGCTTCCCGGCTCGAGACATCAGCACCGCCGTCGTCGAGAACGGCAGCTTCATCGAGACGTACGAGTGGATGCCGCTCCTCGGCTACCAGTCCAGCCGAGAGCTGACCGACGCGGTGGCGCGGAGGGAGCACGGCCTGCCCGAGCGGCCCGCCCTTCCGTCCCTCGACGACCTGGTGGCCCGCCGCGACCCCGAGCGGTTCGAGGGGACCGACCTGGAGGTCACCATCGGCACGGCAGCGGACCAGATCGCCGTTGCCCCCGGGGAGCTGACGAGGACGTGGACGCGCGACGGGCGACGGTATTTCCACTACGCCACGGGCGCGCCCATCGGGCTGGAGTACGCGATCTTCTCCGCCGACTATTCCGTGCGCAGGGCGCGCTGGAACGACGTCACGATCGAACTCGTCCACCATCCTGCGCACGACCTGCACGTCGAGCGCATGATCCGCGGCATGGAGGCGTCGCTCGAGCAGTACACGGAACGCTTCGGGCCGTACCCGTACGAGGTCCTCCGGATGGTCGAGTACCCTGGGGAAGGCGTCGGCGGCGCGCATGCGGCGAGCTCCACGATCTGGTACGAGGCGGTCTTCTCGCTGTTCGATCCCGATCACGACGAGCGCGGGGTCGACCTGCCGTTCGCCGTCGTGGCGCACGAGACGGCGCATCAGTTCCAGCCGGCGGCGGCGGTCGTCGAGGGCATCGCCCTGCTCACCGAGAGCTTCGCCTGGTACGCCGCGATGGGCGTCATCGAAGAGGAGTACGGGGTCGATCACCTGGAGCGCTTCCTGGACTTCATGCGCCGGGACTACCTGGATCCGCGCTCCCGTGCGGACGTCCCTCTCCTGCGCTCGGCCGACCGGTTCCTCGCCTACCGCAAGGGGCCGCTCGCGATGTACGCGCTGCGGGAGTACATGGGCCAGGACCGCGTGGACCTCGCTTGGCGACGGCTGATCGCGCAGCACGCCTCGCACGAGGCGCCGTTCGCCACCTCGCTCGATCTGTATCGTGAGCTCCAGGAGGTCACCCCCGACTCGCTCCAGTACCTGCTCCTCGACCTGCTCGAGCGGAACACGTTCTGGGAACTGGAAACGCGTCAGGCGATGGCCCTGCAGGCCCCGGGGGGCGAGTGGCAGGTCAGGCTCGACGTTGAGGCGAGGAAGGTCGCTGTGGACACATCGGGCGCCGAGACGGAGATCCCGATGGACGACCTCACCGAGATCGGCGTGTACGCACCGTCGGAATCCGGCGAGTCACCGGGTACGCCGCTCTACCTCGCGATGCATCGCGTCCGCACCGGGCCCCAAACGATCACGATCACGGTTCCACGACGCCCCGCCCGCGCGGGCATCGACCCACGCCACCTGCTCATCGACGTAGAGATGGACGACAACGTTGTGGACATTCCCAACTCTTCCTCTTCAACGGACTGAACAATGGAACTCCAGATCCGCGGTGTATCGAAGACCTACGCCAACGGCGTTCGCGCGCTCGACGACGTTACGCTCACGATTCCTCGCGGAATGTACGGGCTGCTCGGGCCCAACGGTGCCGGCAAGTCGACGCTGATGCGCATCGTGGCCACGCTCCAGGAGCCGGACGAGGGCACGATCCGTCTGGGCGACATCGACGTCCTCGCCGAGAAGGATCGCACGCGGGAGGTGCTGGGGTACCTGCCGCAGGACTTCGGCGTCTATCCCAAGGTGACCGCGGAGGCGCTGCTCACGCATTTCGCGGTGCTCGAGGGCATCACCGACCGCGGCGCACGCGCGGAGGTGGTCGAGTCGCTGCTCCGCAAGACCAACCTGTTCGGGGTGCGGAAGGCGAAGCTCGGGACGTACTCCGGCGGCATGCGACAGCGCTTCGGCGTAGCCGTCGCGCTGCTCGGCGACCCCAGGCTGCTGATCGTGGACGAGCCGACCGCGGGTCTCGATCCCGCCGAGCGTGTGCGCTTCCTGAACCTGCTGAGCGAGCTGGGCGAGCGCAGCGTGGTCCTGCTGTCCACGCACATCGTCGAGGACGTGTCCGAGCTCTGCACGCGAAGGCGATCATCCACGAGGGCCGCATCCTGCTGGAAGCGGAGCCGCTGCGCGTGGTCGAGGAGCTGCACGGGCGCATCTGGCGACGCGTCGTCGCGAAGGACGAACTCGATGCGCTGGAGCAGGAGCATGCGGTCATCTCCACCCGTCTTCTGGCCGGCCGTACCATCGCCCACGTGTTCGCCGAGGCGAGCCCCGGCGCCGATTTCGATACGGTGGAGCCCGACCTGAAGGATGTGTATTTCAGCGTGATGGCGGGGCATCACGGCTGGCAGGTGACCGCCGTGGTCTGAAAATGGTGTCCGGTATGGCGACCCCAACGGGATAAAGACCCGAACGGGATTCCGGCCGAATTTGTGATCGCCCTCGACCGTAGTCGCCCCTCGGCCAACCGGAGAGCCGACAAGCACACTGAGGGCTGCGCCTGGGAAGGCTCCGCGCGTGCCAAGGCTGAAAGCTCCGGCCAGAGAATCAATCAAAGATCTCCCCGTGGAAGATCTTCAAGAGCCTAACGAATCGAACTATAGCGTCAGCTGTGAACACGAACACGCTGGAAAGCCCAGCGCTTAGAACCTAGGTAAACCCAAAACGAAAAGGTTCGCGGGAGCGTTAGTTAGCGAGCTCCATTTCGGTCAGAAACCGGGAGGCCTGTTTAGGCCAGCCCCGATACTCCCGCGCTCGACTGAGCACAAGGCACTCCTTGGTTCGAGTAATCGCGACAAAGCAGTTCCGTCGCTCCTCCTCCATTTCCGGGCTATGATCGCCTTTCTGCCTGCTCTGATAAGAAGGTATGATGTCTTCAGCAAGACCGATGACGTACACAAAATCGAATTCTCTGCCCTTGGCGCCGTGAATCGTTATTAGGGTTACAGTCTCCGGTTGAGGAGTCGGCTCCTTGGACCGCAGTTGCAGCTCCTGTAGGAACTGATCAAGCGGCGCCTTCCTGCCTATATGAATCCCGATGTCGCGCGATAGTTCGCGCCAAGCAGCCATATCTTCCGCCAGGTCTGACTCAGCACCCAGCGTATCCTGACGCTCCGCAAACTCAGCCAGAAATGCGTCAATGGCTCCCTTTGCTGACGCGGGTTCATTCACCACGGGAACAAGCAGTTCAATCAACCTGGCGTCAGCGGCGTCGAGATTCTCTTCCTTTACCGCTTGCAGCCAAATAGCCAGGTAAGTTTGGCCCGTAGCTTCTGCATCCGTGACCACTTGATCGGCGGCGATGTCGATCTGGGTCATGCGGTTAAAGGAGTCAATCATGACAACTATATTGCGTCGATCGAGCGGCCGCGTGACCTGCCGAAGGGTGGCAACAAACCAGCGGAACTCTGCGGATAGGAAATCATCGCGGCGCTGCGCGATCACGGACGGCACGTCGTGTTCCCGAAGCGCCTCGTGGATCCTTTGGAGGAGAGCGCGGGTCCGGGCGAGGACTGTTACTTGGCCCCAAACCCAGCGATCACGGTGCGCGATCTCCCGAGCGATGCCAGATGCTTCCTCCTCCTCCGTTTCGAAGGTGCGAAGCTGAATCTGTTC
>JBOHRW010000115.1:0-2714 GCA_050732935.1 Gemmatimonadota bacterium | reverse complement strand
GATTATGCAGACCCAAGCCGATTCGTCTTCGTAGACGGTGAGGTAGTCCTTCTCCCAAGCTCCGTTCGAGTCGGTTACCGTCAGCTCGAGTTCGAAGTGGTCGAGCAAGGAGCCCTCGTCCTTACCGGTCCTTGACATACCTAACATTGTCATGTATAGTGCTGCTATGTACATTCGGGTTCGAGCTCATTAAGCGCCGCGGCGACGCGTGAAATCATGGAGATTAACAAGGACCTGATAGCTGCTTCCTCGACCCCGATCGTCCTGGCGATCCTGGCCGAAGAGGACAGCTACGGCTACGCCATCCTCAAGCGAGTTCGGGAGTTGTCCGGAGGGCGCATGGAGTGGACGGACGGGATGCTCTACCCCGTTCTGCATCGGCTCGAGCGGCTCGGCCACGTCGAGGCGCGGTGGGAGGTTGCGGAGAGCGGCCGCCGTCGCAAGTACTACCGGATCACGCGCTGGGGCCGGGCTCAGCTCGCCGACGAACGCCGGCAGTGGCAAGCGGTGGACGCGACGCTACGGGGCATCTGGCGGGCGCTCTCCGTTTCCGTCCCGGCCAGCCACCCGGCGTCAGCCGCGCCACTGCCACAGGGAGCCTGAGCGATGCCAGATCCGGGTCACGCGGTATCGCTCGAGGAGCAGATCGACCAATGGCGGAGCTACCTCCGCCACCGGCAGGCGATCCACTCCGTCGACGTAGCGGAGCTGGAAGACCACCTGCGCGAGCAGGTGGCGGTCCTGGTCGACGCGGGGCTCGCCACCGATGAAGCGTTCCTGGTGGCGGTGAAGCGCATGGGCGACCTCGACGCCCTCTCGCGGGAGTTCGCGCGCGAGCACTCGGACCGCCTCTGGAAGCAGCTCATGGTATCCCCTTCCGACACCGGGGAGCCGCAGACCGCGGCGCGAACGGACGCGATCGTCGCCTTCTGCCTTGCGGTGGCGGCGGCGGTGGTCATCAAGGTGCCGGCGCTCTTCGGGATGCAATTGGACCAAGACGCCGAGGGCTTCTACGCCCGCAATCTGAGCCTCTTCGTGCTGCCCCTCCTGACCGGCTATTTCGTCTGGAAACGACGGCTCGACACCGGCACTCTCCGCTGGCTGGTCGTCGCGTTCCTCGCGGCGGGTGTGTTCGCCAACGTCTATCCGTTCGCCCCGGGCAGCATCGAGACATTTGGGTACACCGAGGCGCTCACGGCGCTGCACCTGCCGATCGCGCTCTGGCTGGTAGTGGGCATCGCGTATGCCGGCGGCCGCTGGAGCCAGGTCGCGGGCCGCATGGACTTCATCCGGTTCTCGGGCGAGCTCTTCATCTACTACGTGCTGATCGCCCTCGGCGGCGGCGTCCTGACCGGGTTCATGGCGATGATCTTCGAGTCGATCGGGGTCGACATCGAGCCCTTCTTCGAGGCGTGGCTGCTGCCGTGCGGAGCGGTCGGAGCCGTCGTGGTCGCCTCCTGGCTGGTCGAGGCGAAGCAGAGCGTGATCGAGAACATGGCGCCCGTGTTGACGCGCCTCTTCACACCCCTGTTCGCCGCCGTGCTGGTCACGTTTCTGGGGACCCTGCTGTGGACCGGGCGCGGAGTCGACATCGAGCGGAACGCGCTCATCGCCTTCGACCTGCTCTTGGTGGTGGTCCTGGGCCTGCTGCTCTATTCCGTCTCCGCCCGCGACCCCCGGTCGCCCCCCGGCGCCTTCGATTTGATGCAGGTCGTTCTGGTGGTCAGTGCGCTATTGGCTGACGCGGTAGCGCTGTGGGCCATCGCCGCGCGTATCTCCGAGTTCGGCTTCAGCCCCAACCGCGTGGCCGCGTTGGGCGAGAACGTGATTCTTCTGGTCAATCTGGCATGGTCCGCCGTGCTCTACATCCGCTTTCTGAGAGGGCGCGGATCGTTCACGGACCTCGAACGGTGGCAGACGGACTACTTGCCGGTCTATGCCGTGTGGGCGGCGATCGTCGTGATCGTCTTTCCGCCGGTGTTCGGGTACATCTGACAGGGTGCCGATATACCCGTTCTCAGCACCGGCCTTCGCGGCTCGCCGCATGCATACCGATAAGTCCGAGTACAGCCACGAGCGTTAACCAGAAGTCCGCGCTTGCCCGCGGCGTCAGGACCAAAAGGACAATCGTTGAGATGATGGCGACAGGCTCACTTATGCCTGCGATGGTGAATCCCGGGTAGTAGATAGGCTGAACGGCGAAGTACGCATCCTTCGTGAGTCGCAACTTTCCCGGCAACTCAAGGGCGTGGGCGCCAAGCTCGCTCGGAACCCATGCGTCGTCAGATCTCCCGTCCCCCGCGTTGCTCCAACGACACCCACGACCTGGGTCAGCGCTTGTCGTACTCGTCGTGGCGGCGCCACCAGACGCCCGTCTCGTTGCGCCCATTGGGGGCGCGGTCGAGCCACTGATACATGCCCCAGAGGCCATCCAGTCCGCGCGCATAGGTGGAATAGGTGTGGTAGACGACGCCGTCCTCGAGCACGAACGCGCTCATGCCCGGCCTCTCGCGCGTGTACGTGGCCACGTCGGTTCCGGCCATGGCCGCGTTCTTGGCGACCGGCTCCGGCACCGCCGTCGCGTCCATCGCGTGGCCGCCGCGCTCGTAGTTGTATTCGATGGCCCCCTCGCGCTGTTGCTCCTCGGTGAACGAGACGTTGAAGTCGAGGTTGAAGTCGCTGCCGAACGAGGACGCCCTGGGAAACGTCCACCC
>JBOHRW010000114.1:0-36800 GCA_050732935.1 Gemmatimonadota bacterium | reverse complement strand
TCGGAGAGCCCGGACTCGACGATACGGAGACCTTCTTCTGGAACTTCTCCAACAAGTGGCTGAGCGCCAGCGGCCAGGACGCCGTGCTCGTGTTCACCGGTGCCGACGCCAACGACTCCTGGAACACGGTCAGGAGTCGGATTCAGCTACGGTAGCCGGCAGCTTTGCCAAAGCCCGCCTGGAGACGAGATTCGCACGCGGTCGACGGATCGGCCGTTCGCCGTCAGCATTCATTCCAGGTCAGGAGAGCCGATGAGCAAGGACAGTATCGAGAAGGTCGGCGTCCTCGGAGCCGGCCTCATGGGGAGCGGGATCGTCCAGGTCTGCGCCCAGGCGGGCTACACGGTCGTGGCGCGGGAGGTGGAGGAGAGGTACTGGATGAAGGGGTTCCAGAGGATCGGCGGCTTCATGCAGAAGGCGGTCGAGAAAGCGAAGATGACCGCCGAGGACCGGGACGCCGCGCTCGGCCGCATGTCCGGAACCACCGAGCTCTCCGACCTGGCCGACTGCGACCTCGTCATCGAGGCGGTGGTGGAGGACCTCGAGGTCAAGAACGAGATGTTCGGCGAGCTGGACGGGCTGTGCCCCGACCACACGATCTTCGCTTCCAACACGTCATCGCTCACGATCGCCGAGATGGCGGCCGCGACGAGTCGCCCCGACCGGGTGATCGGCCTCCACTTCTTCAACCCCGTCCCCATCATGAAGCTGGTCGAGGTCGTGCGGGCGATCCAGACCGGGGAAGAGACCTTTCAGAGGACGTGGGGGTTCGCCGAGTCGCTGGGCAAGATCCCGATCGCCGCCAGGGACAACTCGGGGTTCGTGGTGAACCTCCTCCTCGTGCCGTACCTGCTGGGCGCCGTGCGGGCGGTCGAGAGCGGGGTCGCCTCGATCGAGGACATCGACAAGGGCATGGTGCACGGCTGCGCCCATCCGATGGGGCCGCTGACGCTGCTCGACTTCGTCGGGATCGACACCACCTACCGGATCGCCGAGATCATGTTCGACGAGTACAAGGAGCACGTCTATGCCGCGCCGCCGCTGCTGCGGAAGATGCATCTCGCCGGCTATCACGGGCGGAAGACGGGGAAGGGGTTCTACGATTACGCGGGGGAGAAGCCGGTACCGATGGACTTGAATCTGTAGGCGCGTGCCGCGGGAATCGAAGCGGAAGAAGCGTGAGCGGGCGGAGCGGGTCTACGACCTCCTCGCCCGGGAGCATCCCGACGCCCGCACCGCGCTGGAGAACGAGAACCCCTACCAGCTCACAGTCGCGACGATCCTGTCGGCCCAATGCACCGACGAACGAGTGAACGCGGTGACCCCGACCCTCTTCGAGCGCTGGCCGACGGCCGCCGACTTGGCTGGAGCCCAGCCGAAGGAGCTGGAAAAGGTCATTCGGCCAACCGGCTTCTTCCGGAACAAGACGAAGAGCCTGATCGGGATGGCCGCGGCGGTGGTCGAGAACCATGACGGCGAGATCCCGGATATGATGGAGGAGCTCGTCGGTCTGCCGGGGATCGGCCGCAAGACCGCCAACGTGATCCTGGGGAACGCCTTCGGGAAGGACGAAGGGGTGGTGGTCGACACGCACGTCCGCCGCCTCGCCCGCCGGCTGAAGTTCACGAGCCACGAAGATCCGAAGAAGATCGAGCGCGACCTGATGGACCTCTTCCCGCGCGAGCGGTGGACGATGCTGGCCCACATCCTGATCTTCCACGGTCGCCGCGTTTGCATCGCCCGGAGACCGAGGTGCGAGGAATGCGTCGTGTCCCATCTCTGCCCCTCGTCCCGCGTTTGAGAACGCTCCGCCGTTTCCCGTGGTCCGCCGACAGGACTCCAGCCTCTCGTCGAGGTCATCCATGAGCTATGTGTACGAGAACCTGAAGGTCGAGACCGCGGACCGGATCGCGACCGTCACCGTGAACCGGCCGGACAAGCTGAACGCTCTGAACTCGGCCACCGAGAAGGAGCTCCAGGAGGTTTTCCCCCGACTCGCTGACGACGAGGAGGTGGGCGGGATCGTCGTCACCGGGGCGGGGGAGAAGGCGTTCGTCGCGGGGGCCGACATCGGCGAGCTCGCGGGACTCGGCGCCACCCCGGGAAAGGAGTTCGCCTTCCAGGGCCAGACCACGTTCACCCGCATCGCGCAGTGCCCCAAGCCCGTCGTGGCGGCGGTGAACGGGTACGCGCTGGGCGGTGGCTGCGAGCTGGCCATTGCCTGCCACCTGCGGGTAGCCAGCGAGAAGGCGCGCTTCGGGCTCCCCGAGGTGACCCTCGGACTGATTCCGGGCCACGGCGGCACCCAGCGGCTGGCGCGGATCGTGGGCCTCGGCCGCGCGCTCGAGATGGTCTTGACGGGCCGCCAGGTGAAGGCGGAGGAGGCGCTCGCCTGGGGCCTCGTAAACGCCGTCTTCCCCCCGCAAGGACTGCTCGAGGGCACCCGCGGATTCCTGGGACAGATCCTCGACAAGGCGCCGCTCGCCGTCCAGTACGCGCTCGAGGCGACCCTGCGGAGCGGAGACATCGGCCTCGACGACGGCCTCTACCTGGAGGCCACCCTGTTCGGCATGGCCTGCGGGACCGCGGACATGCGCGAGGGGACGAAGGCCTTCCTGGAGAAGCGGAAGGCCGAGTTCCGGGGGCGCTAGTGGTGTCGCCGAAGTCTCCTGCGCATCGAGAGAGTCGATGCGCGCCGTCGGCAAGGCGCGACGAGGCGGGTACCCATGCGGAGCATGGATGATAGCAGCGTTGTGCCGCACGAGGAGCAACGCAGCCGACGGGGATGCAGCGGCAATCGAATGCCAGGAGACTTCGGCGACACCACCCTAGGATCTGGACCGGAGGTGAGGTCATGCGACGACACACAGCGGCACTGGCGATTGCGATGGCCATCCTGGTTCTGGCCGGCTGCGATCGGATCGGCGGGGACGGTGGTGGCGAGGAGCCTGGCGGTGGGGAGCAGGGCTCGGCCGAGGCCCCCGTCGAGGAAGGCTTGGGAACGCTGAGGGTGATGAACCAGGCCTCGGAGCCGGTGGCCATCCATCTGGACGGGCGGGAGATCTACTCGGTTCCGCCCGGCCGCGCGTACACCTTCCGCAACCTGCCGCTGGGCGAGGTCAACCTCTACGGCGTCGGGCGGATCTCACAGCGCCACTATGGGCTCCCCGTGCTCACGATCGAGGAGGGAGAGGACTACGAGTGGACGATCCGGCCGTAGAGTCTCACGACGCCCATCGGCGACTCGGGATGACCGCGAGCCTGCTCGTCCTGGGCCTTCTCGCAGGCCTCGCCATCGGCTGGGTGTTCTGGCGATCCGGTCCCGGGACCGGCCGCGGGTCGACCGGTGACCTGCCCGGGCCCGGGACCGGGACGATGGTCGAGGGGGTGAACGTCGCCAACGATCCGGTCCAGGGACCACAGGACGCCCCGGTGACGATCGTGGAGTTCTCGGACTTCGAATGTCCGTTCTGCACCCGCTTCGTCCAGGAGACGGCCCCCCTTCTCCGCCGGCAGTACGGAGACCAGATCCGCTGGATCTTCGTCAACAATCCTTTGCAGTCGATCCACCCGCGCGCGTACGACCTCGCCTTGGCCGGCGAGTGCGCGCATGAGCAGGATCGCTTCTGGGCGTACTACGAGGCCATGTTCAGCGACCGCTACGGAACCAGCGACGGCGGGATCGCCGAGGCGGCCCGCGACATCGGCGTGGACGCCGGGCGCTTCGATACGTGCTACCGGAACGCAGACTACGCGCAGGAGGTGGCGGACGATCTCAAGGAGGCGCAGAAGTTCTACATCCTCGGAACGCCCACGTTTTTCATCAATGGCCGGCGGCTGGAGGGCGCACAGCCGACGGAAGCCTTCGCCGCCGTGATCGACTCCATCCTCGCCACGCCTTGAAGAGGTCGCCGGACTAGGCTCTTTCGATCTCTTCCTCCAGGCGCTGGTGTCGATACAGCGCCGCGTACCCGCCGCCGGCCTCCACCAGCTCGTCGTGGGTTCCGCTCTCGACCACGCGGCCCGCATCCAGGACGACGATGCGGTCGGCCCCGCGCAGCGTGGAGACGCGGTGGCTCACCAGAAGCGTCGTGCGCTCGGCCATGAAGGAGCGCAGCCGTGAGAGGATCCGTTCCTCCGTCACCGTGTCCACCGAGGAGAAGGCGTCGTCCAGGAGCAGGATCGTCGGTTCGACGATCAGGGCGCGGGCGAGCGCCGCGCGCTGTCTCTGACCTCCCGACAGGGTGATCCCGCGCTCGCCGAGCAGGGTCTCGTAGCCGGCCGGGAAGCCGGCGACGTCCTCGGCCAGGCCGGCGATCCGGGCCGCCTCCTCGACGGTGAGACGAGAATGACGGTCCCGAAGCTGATCGCCGTTCCCATCGCGGAGATGGGTGCCGAACAGGAGGTTCGCCCGCAGCGTGTCGCTGAAGAGAAAGGGCTCCTGCAGGACGACCCCGAGCGCTCCGCGCAGCTCTTCCAGCGCGTAGCTCGAGATCGGGCGGCCGTTGACTTCGATCGTCCCCGATTCTGGCTCGTACATCCGGGCGAGGAGCCGGACGAGGGTGGATTTCCCCGACCCCGTCGCTCCGGTGATGCCGAGAGTCGCGCCAGCCGGCACGTCCAGTTCGAGGGAGTCGAGCACGAGCGGCCCGTCCGACCGATACCGGAACGTGACGTCGTGAAACGCGATCGACCCGCGTCGGATCCGCGGCGGGGGTCTCCCGTCGACGTGCGCGCCGTTCTCGACGGGCTCCGGATCCCGGATCTCCGGCACCGCGAGCAGGACCCGGTTGAGCCGGCCCATCGCGGCTGACGCCCGCTGGAAGAGGTTCGTGATCCAACCGAAGGCGATCAGCGGCCACCCGATCATGCCCAGGTACATCAGGAACGCCACGAGATCCCCCAGCGTCAGCGAGCCCTGGGCCGCGCGCCGTCCCCCGAGCCAGAGGACGATCAGGATGCTCGAGCCCAGCAGAAAGCCGAGCAACGGGCTGAGGAGAGCCTGGATGCGCGCCAGCCGGAGGTTGGCCTCGACGTAGGCCTCGCTGTCGGCCGCGAAGCGCGCGCTCTCTGCCGACTCGCGGCCGTAGGCGCGGACCACACGGAGGCCGGCCAGGTTCTCCTGGACGGAGGTCGTCACCTCGGCCAGTGCTTGCTGCGCCTCCTCGCTCCGGCGGTGGATCCGCTGGCCCATGGTCTTCACGGTGAGCGTCACGAAAGGGAGCGGCAGGAGCGCCAACAGGGTCAGGCCGGGATCGATCCAGGTCATGAAGCCGATCGCGAGGACCAACGACACGGCGGTATTGATCCCGAACATGTAGCCGGGGCCCAGCGCCATGCGGACGGCCCCCAGGTCGTTGATGAACCGGCTCATCACGTCGCCGGTGGGGAAACGGTCGAACCACGCGGGAGGCTGACGAAGCAGGTTGCGGTAGAGGGCGTCCCGGAGATCGCTCTCGACGTGGCGCGAGACGTCGTTCACGAGCCGTCGCTGGAAGTAGCGGAAGACCGCGCGCACGAGGGCCAGCCCGACGACGGCGGCCGCGTAGAGGGCAATCGCACTCCAGTTCACGTCGGTGCGCAACGCATCCACCGCCATCTTGACCACGATCGGGCTCAGGGAACCAAAGCCGGCGGCGAGGGCTATACTGATCGCCCCCCAAGCCAGAGGCGCCCGATAGGGACGAACGAAGGGAAGCAACGACTTGAGCTCGTTCATGCAGGCTAAGGTCCGCATCGCGAATGTCGGCGGCCAGGGCCGCATGCCGGCCGCCTCGCTCCTCGCGACGCTCGCCCTTCTTCTAAACGCCTGCGAACACGACGCCCGCCGCGCCGTAATCGTCCAGGCCGACACCACCGGCGCGTCGGGGCGAGCGAGCGAAACCGCGCCCGCACAGGGGCCCGAGGTCGCCTTTCTCGATGCAGAATCGCTCGCCGGTCGGGACAGCGCGGCCGGCGTCGCGCCTTCCTCCCGGAACGCTACCGCCGAGCGCGCGCCTTCTTCCGCCCGAGCGCGCCGCGCCCACCCGGCCCAGGCGCCGGCCGATGACGCGGACGCGCGGCCCGGCCAGGCAATGGATCCCGACGCGGTCCGGGAGCGGGGCGGCAGACCCCCACCGCCGGTGCTCCTGCCGTCCGGTCGTATCCTCCTGCCGGCGGGGACGGTTTTCGCCGTCGAGCTCCGGACGCCGATTCACACCGCGACCACCTTCATGGGCGACCGTTTCGCGGCGCGATTGACCCAGGACGTCGCGGCGGGGGGACGCGTGGTGATCCCGGCGGGGGCACTGGTCGAGGGGCGGGTGAGCCACGTCGGGAGCGCCAGCGAGCCCGGTCATATCGCCTTCATCGAGTTGGAGGCCCACAAAGTGCGGACGACCGACGGGCGGCGCCTTCGGATCACCGCAAATGTCCTGGACGTGACCGGCCAGGAGGTCATCGAATCGAGCGAGAATGGCCGGCGGGCGCGGGTCGTGGCGGGCGAAATGGATGGAGCGGAGTTGAGCGAAGCCGCCCGCGACGCCCGAGCGACGATCCTGGCGAGCATCCTGGACAGCATCGACGGCCGGGCGATCGTGGCCGGCTCGACCGACAGGGAGATCATCATCCCCACCGGGACGCCGTTTACGCTGGAGCTGAGCGAGGCGCTCGAGATTCCGGCCTCATAGCTAAAACCCGTCCGCGAGGCCCCCACCCCTGAGGTCGCTCCGGCCGTAGAGGAGTCCCGTCTCCGCCCCCACCTCGATCCCCTCGGCGCGGCCCGAGTAGCCGTTGCGGAAATCGATCTCGTGGCCCATGGCCTCCAAAGCGCGCACGGTGTCCTCGGAGAGGCCGAACGGCTCGACCCGGATCTCGTCGGGCAGGTGCTGGTGGTGGATCCGGCGGGCGTCCAGCGCCTCGGCGAACGTCATGCCGTAGTCGATGGCGTCGATCAGGATCTGGGCGACGGTGGTGATGATGGTCGAGCCGCCGGGCGTCCCCACCACGTAGCGCACGCGTCCGTCCTTCTCGACGATGGTCGGCGTCATGGCCGAGAGCGGGCGCTTCCCGGGTGCGATCGCGTTCGCCTCCCCCTGCACCAGCCCGTACGCGTTGGGGACCCCGGGTTTCATCGTGAAGTCGTCCATCTCGTCGTTCAGAAAGATCCCGGCCGCCGTTTCGAGCGAGCCGAACCACCCGTTGATCGTAGTCGTCGACGAGACCGCGTCGCCGGCCGGGTCGACGATCGAGAAGTGGGTCGTCTGCTCGGATTCGGCGGCGGCGACCGGGACGGGGACACCCGGCAGCGGCTCCACCTCCTCGGACGGCGTCGCGCGGAGGGTGTCGATCGCGGCCGCCAGCCCGCGAGCGAAGGCCTCGGTCATGATCGTATCGGGGATGTCAACGAAATCGGAGTCGCCGAGGACGGCGTTCCTGACCGCGTAGGCCCGCTTCATCGCCTCGACGATCCGGTGCACGGATCGCGCGCCGTGCCACGGATACCCCTCGAGGTCGAACGCCTCGAGTTGGTCGAGGATGAGCTTCATCGTGATCCCACCCGACGAGGCCGGACCCATGGCGTGGATCGTGTAGCCGCGGTAATCGAAGGTGACGGGCTCCCGCTCCTTCGCTTCGTAGCGGGCCAGGTCCTCGTGGGTGATGAGCCCGCCCCGACGCTCCATCGCGACCACGATCGAGTCGGCGATCTCGCCCTCGTAGAAGACCTCCGGCCCCTGCTCGGCGATGAGCCGGAGCGTCCGCGCGAGCTGGGGTTGCCGGAGGGTGTCCCCGATCGCCGGGACGCGGCCGCCCGGCAGCAGGATCGCCGAGGCGCCGGGGAAGCGTCGGATGTCATCCGCCTTGGACGCGATCACGTCGTGGAAGTAGGCGTCGATCGGGAAGCCGTCCGCGGCGAGCCGGATGGCCGGCTCGACGAGCTCGGCCCACGGGAGCGTGCCGTGGCGCTCGTGGACCAACCACATGCCGGCCACCGATCCCGGGGTCGCCACCGCGAGCGGACCGAACCAGGACGGTCGACCGGGGAGCGGCTCGCCGGATTCGTCCAGGTACATGTCTTCGGTGGCCGCGAGCGGCGCCGCCTCGCGGTAGTCGTAGGTCCGGACCTCGCCGTCGGCCGCGCGCCAGACCAGGAACCCGCCACCCCCGATGTTGCCGGCGTAGGGGAGCGCCACAGCCAGCGCGAAGTGGACGGCGATCGCGGCGTCGGCCGCGTTGCCACCCCGGCGCAGGATGTCGAGCCCGACCTCCGTCGCCTCGGCCTTGGCCGAGACCACCATCGCGCTGTCGGCCACGACCGGCGACCACCAGCGGGACTGCTGGGCCGTTGCCGGCCCGACCATGAGAAGCGTGAGCAGGCTGGTCAGAAAGAGGCGCATCGTGCGCCGCAATATCGAGAAGAGCGGAGAGCGCAGCAAGGCGTCTTCCGGCTGCTCCGGCAGCTTGCCCCAACGACGAAGCGCAGACCACTCCGCAAAGCGGCGCGGACGAGGGCGCCGCAGATCAAGCGAAAGTCTCCAGAGCGACTTCGAGCTTGTAGGCTGATTTGACGACTCCCCACTGACCACCGGCCACGGCTCCCCGCCGGCATCGTATATGTATATTGGGTTCCTGATGGAGATCATCGCTTCCAACCGGCGGGGGCCGTTCCGGCTCGGCATCGCTATCGCGCTTTTGGCAGCCTGCGATGTCGCCACGGTTTCCCAACCCGCCTCTTCCGGTGATACGGCCGACCAGGCCGACACCGCGCGTCAGGAGACCGTCCCCTTCGTCCATCGCATCGTGATCGACGGGGCGATCACCCCGGCGTCGACCGAGTTCATGAGCGACGCGATCGAGCGCGCGGCGGACGAGGGCGCCACGGCGCTCGTGATCGAGCTGGACACGCCGGGCGGGCTGGTCGAGTCGACTCGCGACATCGTCCAGGCGATCCTGGCGAGCCGCGTTCCGGTCGTGGTCTACGTGTCCCCGCGGGGCGCGCGCGCGGGCTCGGCGGGGGTCTTCATCACGCTCGCCGCCCACGTGGCGGCGATGGCGCCAAGCACGAACATCGGCGCGGCCACGCCGATCCAGATGGGCGGGGCGCCGATGCCGGGTGGAGGGCCGTCTCCGGCCGACACCAGCGAAGGGGAGGGCGAAGACGAGCCGGGCGCCCTCGAGCGGAAGATCCTCAACGACACGATCGCCTTCATCCGCACGATCGCCGAGAAGCGTGGTCGCAACGCGGACTGGGCGGAGCGCGCCGTGCGGGAGGGCGCCTCGATCACCGAGAACCAGGCCCTGGATCTGAACGTGGTCGATCTCGTGGCACCGAGCCTTCCCGCCCTGCTCGACCAGATCGACGGCCGCGAGGTCGAAGTTCTGGAGCGCACGGTCGCGCTGACCACCGCCAACGCCGACGTGCGGACGATCGAGGGGGGGCTCCGCTTCAAGATCCTGGACGCTATCGCCAACCCCAATATCGCGTTCATCCTGCTCCTGATCGGCGTGTACGGGATCTTCTTCGAGCTCATGAACCCGGGCGCCATCCTCCCCGGCGTCGTGGGTGTGATCGCGCTGCTCCTGGCCTTCTTCTCGCTTCAGGCGCTACCGGTCAACTACGTGGGGCTCCTCCTCATCCTGTTCGCGGTCGTCCTGTTCATCGCCGAGGTGAAGGTGATGAGCTACGGGCTCCTGACGGTAGGCGGGATCATCGCCTTCATCCTGGGAGGCACCATGCTGTTCGACGCGCCGGGTTCGCTCATGCGGGTGAGCTGGAGCGTAATCATCCCCGCGGCGCTCCTCACGGCCGGCTTCTTCGTCTTCGCCATGGGGATGGCGTGGCGCACCTGGAAGAGCAAGCCGACGACCGGAAAGGAAGGCATGGTGGGCGTTCGCGGCGAGGTGCGGCGGCGCATCGACCCTGTCGGGCAGGTCAGCCTTCACGGCGAGCTCTGGCAGGCTCGCGCCGACGAGCCGCTCGAGGCCGGGACGGCGGTGGAGGTGGTGGAGGTTAGCGGGCTTTCCGTAAAGGTTCGTCGTGCCTAGTGCTTCGTTGCGGGAGCGCAAGGCGGCGCTGCGCGCGGAGCTCCTGGCGCGCCGACGGGCCATCCCCCCCGACCGCCACGCGACGCTGTCGGAGGCGATCTGTCGCCGGGCCGCCGAGCTTCCGCCGTACGGCGACGCGTACACCGTGCACACCTACCTCGGCACGGTCGCCGGCGAGGTCGCGACCCTCTCCCTCCTCGAGCACGCGTGGGCGGCGGGGAAGCGGGTCCTTTGCCCGCGCATCGGCCCGGAAGGCCGGCTCGAGAGCCATGAGGTCCGGTCGACGGCGGACTTCGTGGACGGCCCCATGGGGCTGAGGGAGCCCGATCCCACGCGCGCCGCGCTCGTCGATCCGGGCGCGATCGACCTCGCGATCGTGCCGGGGGTCGGCTTCGACCGACGGGGTCGTCGGATCGGGTTCGGGGCCGGCTACTACGATCGTTTCCTGGCCACGACGGACGCCATCCGCATGGGGCTGGCATTCTCCTTGCAAATGATCGGCCGGATACCCCAGGGCCCAGGTGATGAAACGGTCGATTGGATCGTGACCCAGACGGAAGTGATCGATTGCAGCCGGCGGGAGCCCCTCCGCCCGGAGTCGTGATGGCGTGAGCTCGATCGTCTGCAGCGACCTGCGGCGCACCTTTGGCCACCACGATGCCCTGCGCGGCATCGCGCTCGACGTGCGTCCCGGGGAGCTGTTCGGATTTCTGGGCCCGAATGGGGCCGGCAAGACCACGACTATCAGAATTCTGACAGGGCTTCTGCTGCCCACGAGCGGCACGGTCCACGTGGCCGGCTGCGACGTCGTCCGGGACCCCTTCCACGTCAAACGGCGGATCGGGTACGTGCCGGACCGGGTCTTCCTCTACGAGAAGCTTACCGGCACAGAGTTCCTGGAGTTCGTCGGTCACCTCCATGGGCGAGGCGAGCGAGAGATCCGGAACGCCGCCGCAACCTTCGTCGAGCGCTTCGATCTCGCTCCCTGGATCCACGAGCTGATCGAGTCCTACAGCCACGGGATGCGCCAGAAGCTGGCGCTGACGGCGGCTCTGCTCCACGATCCAGAGGTGCTGATTCTGGACGAACCGATGGTCGGGCTGGATCCGCGGAGTGCCCGGCGCGTCAAGGAGCTGCTCCACGAGCTCGCCGCGAGCGGGCGGACCGTCTTCCTGTCGACCCACACGCTCGAGGTGGCCGAGGCGCTGTGCAGCCGCGTGGCGATCATCCAGGACGGGCGGATCCTGACTCAGGGGACGCTCGACGATCTGCGGCGCGAGGCCCGGCACGACGGCGGATCGCTCGAGACCGTCTTCCTGCATCTCACGGAGTCGACCGGCCCGATCGGCGAGGCGGTCCTGGCGTGACCACTCTCCTTCATCCACGGCTGAAGTCGATCGGCCGGGACCGCCGGCCCGGGGCGCGTCGCCGCGTCGTGGCACTGGTCGCGCTCGGAACCGTATTCTGGACGGGATCGTACCTGGCGATCGCGCGCGTCCTCCGCCATTTCGCTACCGTCGATCCCGATCTCGGGAGCCTGCTCTCGTCCAAGCTGCTCGCTCTTCTGTTCCTCCTCTGGCTGGCGTTCCTGCTCTTCTCCGCGCTCTTGACCGCGCTGTCACAATGCTTCCTGGCGCGCGATCTGCCTCTGTGGCTCTCTTCTCCGATCCCGCTCAGGAGGCTCTTCCGCGTGAAGCTGGTCGAGGTGGCCATCATCGCCTCCTGGACCGGCATCTTCCTGGCCATCCCGGTGTGGGTCGCGTTCGGGGTGGTTTTCCGGGGAGGACCGGCTTACTACGCGCTCCTGGTGGTGGTCGTCGTCTGCTGCGTGACGATCGCCAGCGCCCTGGGAATCCTGGTGGCGGTGGCGCTGGTCAACCTATTTCCGGCTCGCCGCGCTCGCGACCTGCTCTCCCTGGTGGCCCTGGCGTTCGTCGTCGGCATTGCGGTGATGCTGAGGATGCTGCGGCCCGAGGAGTTCGTGCGGCCGGAGGACTTCGGGACCTGGGCCGAGTATCTGATCACCCTCTCCGACCCGATCCTGCCGTGGCTCCCCTCGTACTGGGCTTCCCGCGTCCTCATCGAGATTCTCGGCCTCACGCAGACCTTCAACGGGGAGGCTGTCGTTCGCTCGATGGGGCTGCTGGCCGGGGCGACGCTGGTTTCCCTCGCCGCCGCGGCGGTCGTCTTCCGGACGATGTACCGGACCGGCTATTCGAAATCGCAGGAGGGTCACCGCGCCCGCCTGACCCGCCAGGCGTGGTGGCGCGGCGCGATCCTGCTCGGCGCACGCCCCTTCCCGGAGCGGATCCGCGCGATCATCGTGAAGGACGCCGCCACGTTCTTCCGCGACCCCTCACAGTGGGCGCAGCTCCTTCTTCTGGTCGCCGTCGTGGCCGTCTACCTGTACAACTTCCAGGTGCTGCGGCTCGACACCGCGGGCGACAGCGTGGGCTGGTTCATGCGCAACCTGCTCGGCTTTCTGAACATTGCATTGGTGGGGCTGGTGGTGACGGCGCTGGCGGCGCGATTCGTGCTGCCGGGACTGAGCCTGGAAGGAAATACGATGTGGGTGCTGCGCGCGAGCCCGCTGACGTGGTCGGAGATCCTGTGGGCCAAGTTCTGGGGCGGTTTCCTGCCGGTGGCGATCGTGGCCGAGGTCGTGGTGCTGCTGTCCAACGCCGTCCTCGACACGTCGCTGGCGATGGGCCTGCTGGCTGCGGCGGCGGTCCTCTGCCTGTCGGCGGCGATCGTCGGGCTCGCGGTCGGCCTGGGTGCCGCGCACCCGCGGTTCGACGCGACCGACGGAGCCCAGGTGACCGCGGGCTACGCGGGCCTGCTCTTCATGATGCTGAGCGCGATGCTGGTCCTTCTCTCGGTGACCGTGCTCGCCTGGCCGGTCTATCAATCGTTCCGCGCGACCTGGCTCGGATGGGGAGCGGGGGCGGCGGAGCTGGGCAGCATGGCGGCGGGCCTGATCGCGGTGGGAGCCCTGTGTCTGGTGGCCCTGCTGGCGGCGATGCGTACCGGAACGCGACGCCTGGAAGCTCTGGAAGCGACGGGGGGATGAGAATCGACGGCCGGATGACGCGTTCGACGTGGAGCCTTGTCCTGGTGGCCGGCTGGCTGGCCTGGGCGGCCCCGGCTATGGCGCAGGGATCGAGCGATGTCGAGCCCGCCTATCGGGCGACGCCCGGCGCGATCTCGCGGCTCATCGACCCCATCGTGCGCGCGCGCGGCGGCGAGATCGGGGTCGCAGTGTACTCGGTGGAGCAACAGGCGCCGCTCTACCTGCACAATGCCGACTGGGCGCTCGTCCCCGCCTCCAACATGAAGCTCTACACCACAGCCGCGGCGCTGGACCGCCTCGGCCCGGACTTCCAGTACACGACGTCGGTGTACGCGGACGGAGCGCTGCTCGCCGACGGCACGCTGGTCGGCGACCTGGTGCTGGTGGGGCGCGGCGATCCGACCATCTCGGGAAGGTTCTACGGGGACAGCACCACCTACGTCTTCGACCGTCTGGCCGCCCAGCTCAGAGAGCGCGGGCTGCGTCGAGTCACCGGCCGGCTGATCGGCGACGCGTCCTACTTCGACGACACGCGCATCGCACCCGGCTGGGAGAACACCAACCTGCTCTGGTGGTACGGAGCTCGTCCCAGCGCGCTCTCCTTCAACGACAACGTAGTCACCATCGAGGTCCGGCCCGGGGGCTGGGTGGGAGCGCCGGCATCGATATCGTTCGTCCCCTACACGGACGGCATCGCGGTGGAGAACGAGATCGTCACGACCCGCCGTCGAGGGGGGCGCTCGATCGGCATCCGGCGCTCGCCCGCGACCGGCGGCTACACGATGTGGGGTCGGATCTCGATTTCGAGTGGACCCCTGCGCTACGTGGTGGCCGTCGAGGACCCCGCTTCCTACACGCTCTCCGTCTTCCGTGACCGTCTCCTGCGCGCGGGCATCGAGGTCGAGGACGAGGGGAGCGTCATGCACGACTGGAACCGGCGGCCGCTGCGGACCCCCAAGCTCCTGGCCAGCCACACGAGCCCGCGCATGATCGAGATCGTCCGCGTCATCAACAAGCACAGCCAGAACTTTTTCGCGGAGCAGGTCCTGAAGACGCTGGGAGCGATGTTCGAGGACGGAGGGGCGTTCGACGAGGGGGCCGAGGTCGTCCGCGACATGCTGGAGGATCTCGATCTTCCGATGGCCGGTCTCAGGATCTTCGACGGCTCGGGTCTCAGCAGCCGAAATACCGTCACGGCGCAGCTGACCGCCGAGCTGCTCATGGCGATGCACAGGCATCCCCTGTTCGAGCCGTTTTACGAGTCTCTCCTCGTCGCCGGTGTGGATGGCGACACCCGACGGCTCGACTCCCCGGCCGCACAGGGCAACGTGCACAGCAAGACCGGCACGCTGAGGTCGGTGTCCGCGCTGTCGGGCTACGTCACGACCGGGGACGGAGAGCTGCTCGCCTTCTCGGTGATCAGCAATGGCCTGCCGCGCGGGAAATGGGGTGCCGTGACGATCGAGGATGCGATTGCCGAGAGCCTGGCTGGGTACTCGGTGTGGCAGCCACCCCTGCTGCAGGGCTCCGCGGGGCGCTGAAAAGCGGGTAGCTGTTTCAGTCCTTGCGGCGGCGGAGCTCGTAGAGAACCGCCACGAGCCCCGTCGCGGCCAGGGATACGATGACGACCTTGGTCGTCGTGTCGAGCGGGCGGTGCAGGTACAGGTTGGCGCGGTGCCGGCTCACCCGGCCGTTCCGTTCCGCCGAACCCTGATAATCCTCGGCGATTCCCTCCATGCTGCGCCGTATCGCGCGCCGCAACTTGCGGATGGCGGCTGCCTCGGACTGGGCGTAGGCGACGTAGCCGGGCAGGGCGGGAGAAGTGGCTACGAACGTCCCGTCTTCCTCCTCTTCGAGGAGGATTTGAAACGTTCGCTCCTCACGGAAATACTCTCGGAGACGATTCAGCATGGGAAGGAAGATATCGAGCGGCGACCCGGAGGCCAACCCGGAGGCCGTTTCAGGGGGCTGAGGCGTCTCCGATCGGACCGATCCTCGCCGACGGGGTATAATGATCCGAGGAGGTGCTATCACTCATGAGAATCCCCATCCGCACCCTCGGCGTCGCCGCTCTAGCGATCGCCGCCGCCGCCGACCCGGTCCGGGCCCAGGAATCCGCGCTCCAGGGCGCCATCCGGTCGTTCGGACCCGATATGAGCCTCCCCGATGAGCAGGCCCTCGTCATTCGCGAGGACTTCAACGGCGACGGGCGCCAGGACGTGGCCGCCGTCGTGAAGGGACCGGACCGTTCCGCGCTGGTCGTGTTCCACGGGACGCCTCAGGGCTACGAGATGCATCCCCTGTACACGCGCCTCCCGAAGGGTGACATCCAGCTGCGCGTGGTGCCGAGCGGTCGCCAGTCCGTGGTCGGAAACGCGGGAGCCGTACAGCTCGTCCATCCGGCCATCGAGCTGATCTTCCCCGGGCGCTCCAGCGCGATGTACGCGTGGGAGAAGGATAGGTATCAGGTATACGGAACCGAAAGCTTCTACGCCCGCTAGCCCCTCGCCCCCCTAACCTTCGCCATCGCGGATCAAGGGCTTTCCCGTGGTCTCCTCATCCAGGCCGAGCGCGGCCTTCAGCCGGCGCCGCACCTCGTCGGCGGGATCCGAGCCCCCTGGCCCGAGCTCGATCTGGCCACCCGCCATCTTCCCATGCCCGCCGGCGGTGCCGAGATCGCCCACCACCGTCGAGATCAGGCGCCCCGCGTCGTGGCCCTCGTCGCGGGTCCGGAGGCTCAGGTAGAGGCGGTCCCGGTGGCGACCCATGACCAGCGCGTAGTCGACGCGTTCAAGAGGGATCAGGAAGTCGGCCAGCTCGGCGACCACGTCGGCGTTGTCGACCTGTCCGATGTCGGTGACCACCGCGTTGCCCACGATCTCGCTCTCCTCGAGCGCCTTGTGGAAGACCTCGAAGTGGCTGCGCGGGATGAGCGGGTTCTCGATCCGGGTCAGCAGGGTCAGGTCGGCGTGGGGAAAAATATCCAGATAGGCGTGCAGATCGGCCTCGCTGGCCTCGCGCTCGAGGCCGCGGGTGTCCGACTTGATCCCGAAGAGGAGCGCCGTCGCGAGCCGCGTCGGCAGGTCCAGCCCGGCGGCCTTCAGGTAGTAGTACATGATCGTCGAGGTGGCGCCGTACTCGGTTCGGATGTCGGCGAATCGCACCCGGCTCGTCTCGGGTCGGACCGGATGGTGGTCGATGGCGATCGCGATCGGCAGATCGGCGGGGATGGAGTGGTTTCCTGTCTCGGGCTGGGTGTCGATCAGGATGTTCGTCCCGAAGTCCGACGTACGGACCTTCGCCAGCGGGTAGAGGCGGACGCCGAGCTGATCGACCATGGCGTGGTTGGTGGCCCTGCCGATCCGGCCACCATAGGCGATGATCGGCTCGATCTCGAGGCGCCGGCCCAGGAGATGCTGCATCGCGTATGCGCTGGCGATGGAATCGGGGTCGGGATGATCGTGGGTGTAGATCGCGACCGGGCGGGCGGGGTCGACCGCCTCGAGCATCGAGTCGAGCCTCTTCTGAGCCTCGCCGGCCGCCTCGGCGGGCGTGGCCCTGCGCTCGGTTTCCTTCGGGGCCTCGGCCATTCCCGGACGCTTCAGTCGACGACGGTCACGATGCGGCGCGCGATCTCGCGGAAGCGCTCGGCGATCCGCGAGTCGGGCCGGGCGTGGACGATCGGCTCGCCGCTGTCGCCGCTCGGCGTGATCTCGGTGTCGAGGGGGATCGAGCCCAGGAACGGCACGCGGAACCGCTCGGCGGTGGCACGACCGCCGCCCTCACCGAAGATCGCGTGCTCGCTGCCGCAATCCGGGCATACGAAGGTGCCCATGTTCTCGATGATCCCGATGATGCGGGCGCCCACCTTGTCGAACATGCGGAGCCCCTTCTTGGCGTCGATCAGGGCGATCTCCTGCGGGGTCGTGACGATCACGGCTCCGGTGAGCGGGACCGACTGGGTCAGCGTGAGGTGGGCGTCCCCGGTCCCGGGCGGGAGATCGACGACGAGATAGTCGAGCTCCCCCCAGTCGACCTGGCGCAGGAACTGGGTGAGCGCCGAGTGGACCATCGGCCCGCGCCATACCATGGGGGATTCGACGTCGGGAACGAGGAAGCCGAGCGACATGAGCTGGATCCCGAAGCGAGGGATCGGCTGGATCCGCTTCTCCACCGCGGTGGGTTGGGCGCCCTGGACGCCAAGCATCGTCGGGATCGAGGGCCCGTAGATGTCGGCGTCGAGGAGCCCCACGCGCCCGCCTTCGCTGGCCAGCGCCAGCGCCAGGTTGACCGCGACCGTGGACTTGCCTACGCCGCCTTTGCCGCTGGCCACGGCGATGATGCTCTTGACGCCGGGGATCGGCTCCTGGGGCGCGGGCCGTTTTGTCGGCCCGCCGGCCACGCCGGCCTTCTGCTCCAGGCGGATGGCCACATGGTCGACCCCTTCGAGGTCTTCGAGTTGGCACCGGATGTCCTTGAGCACGTCCTCGGAGAGCGGATGGCCCGGGTCGACGAGCACCTTGAAGGCGATCTCGCCGTTCTGGATGGTGAGGTCCTTGATGCGACCCAGCGAGATCAGATCCTTGGTGCTGTCGGGCTCCTTGATCCTGCGGATCGTTCGGATGACGTCTTTCTCGGCGACTATGGACACGGAACCGGTCCTGGCTGAATCAGGTACAACGCGACAAACGAGATGAAAAACGAAATATAGCGGCATCGGGAAGGGAGAGCAGACATGCGTTCGATGGCGGCGGTTCCGGCGCTCGCAATCTTTCTCGCTGCGCTGTCCGCGCCGGGAGCGGTGCGGGCGCAGCCCGATGGCTCGGCGGTTCCAGTCGTGCGGTTCCACTTCGGGGACGCCGGTGAGCTGTTGCAGACAGCCTATCCGGATCGCTACGGCATCGGCGGACGGCGTCTCGCCGACGACCTGGAGTGGGCGCGCGAGAACTCGGAGGAGATCACCGGATGGTGGGAGAGTCAGGGGCGGCTGTTCCTCCAGCGGCTCCAAGACCTGACCGGGCTGCCGTGGTGGTACCGCCAGATCGACGTCTACGTCGTCCGCTACTGGCCGGTGGTCTCGATCGAGCACCCGCTGGTCCTGGCGCTGGACGCCATCCGGCTCCCGGGTGGCGGAGAGACGTCCGTGCCCGAGGAGGGGGACGTGCGGGCGCTCCTGCTCGCCCATCAGCTCGCCCACTATCTCCTGGACGACCCGGAGTTCGTCCCGGACGAGGCGCGTGCGGCGGCGTACGATCACCCGCTCATGGCGCCCGGTAACTACGCCGTGGAGGCGCTCGTGAACTGGGTCGTCTACCGCGCGCTCGGCGAGCTCTGGGGAGAGGACCGTCTGCGGGCGGCCGCCACGAACGAGCTCTGGCGCGCCTACAATCCCAACCATGGCTTCGTGGTCGACGAGCTGGAGCCACGCCACCGGCTCTCGCGCATGGCCACGCTCGCCGACTGGCTGGAGGCGAACCCCGAGGGGAGCGAGATCTTTGGCATCCGCGAGGCGTATCTCCGGCAGGCCGCCACCCCTGCCGCCCCCGTTTCCGAACGGGAGCTCACGACCGGTCACGACTATGGCCTGGATCTGGCCGCGACCTTCGAAGGGCGGGTGTTCGTGGCCTACGTGGACGAGGGCTCACCCGCGGCCCTGTCCGGGCTTGTCGAGGGGGACGTCCTGCTCACCATCGAGGGCCGTCGGGCGACCGGGGACGTGACGGCGGCCCAGGCGGCGCTGGACGACTCCTGGGAAAGGGACCGCGAGATCAACCTGAGCGTGGAGCGAGGCGGAGAGGAGCTGTTCTTCACGATCGGGGACGGCTGAATCGCTCGCCAGGGAACGAGCGGCTAGATTGCGGCCCGTGGACGACGGGCCCTCACAACGCGCCGGCGCCGAGCGCCGGCGCCGACCCTACCCGGGACTCCTGCGGACGCTCGCCCTGCTGGGGGCGGTTGTGGTGCTGGGAGCCGTCTTCATGCAGGTCGTGCTGGTTCTCTTCCCGGACTGGCCGGAGATCGCGCAGATGGCCGTGCCGACCCAGCTCGCCCTGGCGGTCGTGGTGGTCTGGGCGGTCCTGCGATCGGATCGGCCGTGGCGCCAAGCGCTGGGCCTGCGCGGATTCGACCGACGGCACCTTCCTCCGCTCCTGTTGATCCTGGTCGGCTCGGTCACCGTCTTCAGCGAGATCTACGTGGTGATCCAGCGCTTTGTCCCGGTCCCCGAGGAGTTCGAGAGGATGCTGCGCGATCTCCTCGATCTGACGAACCCGGCTGACAGCATGGCCACGCTGGTCCTCGCGATCGCGGTGGCCCCGGTGCTCGAGGAGGCGCTCTTCCGCGGCGTCATCCTGCACGGGCTCGCACGCCGCCACGGACCGCAGTCGGCCAGCTTCTGGACGGCCGTCTTCTTCTCGCTCTTCCACATGTACAATCCGTGGCAGGTCATCCCGACCTTCTTCCTGGGCCTCATCCTGGCGTGGCTCGTGCTCACGACACGCTCGCTGCTGGCCGCGATTGGCGTCCACACGCTGTTCAACGCCGCATCCCTGCTGCTTGTCCGGATTCCATTCGAGCGGGCCGCGCCGGAAGGCCAGCCGCTCCCCTTCATCGTGGCGGTCATGGTCCTCGGGATGCTGGCGGGAAGCCTCGCGCTCCTGACCGGGATGGCCTGGCTGGAGAAGCAGACCGGCGGAGGATGGTTCGCCCACGACGGGTCGCCGCGACCTCCCGTCCGCGAAAGACCGGTCGACGTTCACGCCGATTCCGGAGCCGGAGCCCGCGCGGGCCCTAGGGCGGCACGCGGATAGCGCGCCCGGGCGAGGGCCACCGAGTCCATCGCCTGGCCGACCCCGATCCTCTCCATCCGACCGGCCCGCATCGCCTCCGAGACCGGGTGCCACGGCTCGCCGGGCTCGTGAAAGGCGTCCACCAGGAGGTCCAGGCATCGGCGGTTCGGGCCTACGCGGGCGGGGTCGGTGACGCCGTAAAGCCCGATGGCCGGAACCCCCAGCGCGACCGCCAAGTGATAGGGCCCCGTATCGCACGACACCGCCAGGGCGGCCCCGTCGAGAATCCACAGAAGACGGCGGAGGTCGTCCCGGAGCAAGTCCCGGACGGGGTTTCGGGCAAGCTCCACGATACGCCCCGCGAGGGCTCGCTCGCGAGCCCCTCCGCCCCCGAGGATGCAGGGAGAGTAGCCCAGGCCGTAGAGCCCGTCGGCCAGCCCTGCCCAGCGCTCCGCGGGCCACTCCTTCACGGGGCGGGAGGTACCGGGCACCAGGGCGGCCAAGGGCCGATCGAGGCCGTCGTAGAAGCGCCCCTGGTCCACGCGCTCTTCTTCGGTCAGTGGCAGCGCCCACTCGTAGCGGCGCTGTGCCCCCAGGTGATCGGCGAACTCGAGGTACTGCTCGCAGACGTGTTGAAGCGGGCGCCCCGGGATGCGCTCGTTCGTGGCCAGCCAGCTGAGCTCGCGGGCGCGGGCGCGGTCGAATCCGATCTTGCGGGGGCTCCGGAGGAAGAGGGTCGCCAGGCTGGCCTTCGTGTAGGCCTGGAGGACCAGGACGAGGTCGAAGTCCTGGTCGCGAACCTGACGCCGGAATTCGCGAAAGCCGCGCCAGCCCCGCCGGCGGTCGAGAACCCACGTCCGATCGACGGCCGGATGGGCGCGCGCGATCTCGGCGGGAACCGGCTGGACCACCCATTCGATACGGGCTCCCGGGGCGGCGGCGCGGATCGAGGCTACCAGCGGGAGCGCGTGCACCACGTCGCCGATCGCCGAGAGGAGCACCAGTCCGATCCGGCACCCGTCAAGCATCGGCGGAGGGGTCGCCGAACGCGGCGGCGTGGGCCTGGAAGAACACCTCGAGGTCGGCTCGGTCCCAGGCGATCCGCCCGCCGTGTCGCTCCTTCTCCATGGAGCGGACGAAGCGCTCGAGGTTGCGCCGGGCCGTGCGCTGGGAGGCAATGCCGATCGCGGCGCGGTCCAGGTCGAGGAGCCATGCGGTCCAGCCACCTTCGGCGGTGGGCTGAAGGAACAGGTTGCCGACGTTCAGGTCGGGATGGTCGAGCCCGACGGCATGGGCGCGACCGACCTCCCGGCCGGCCGCGGCCAGCCCGGCCTGCCGTGTGTCGACCGGGTAGACGTTCGGGGTCAGCAGGGCGAGAAGCCCGTGCCCCGGCTCGAGCCATTCGGTGGCGAGGTCGCTGCGGTAGCCGAGCCTGGCGGGGATCACCAGCGTGGCGAGGACCTCGGGGGTGTCGACACCGGCCGCCCGGAGGCGTTCGCTCACTTTCAGCTCGACGAACGGGCGCGGGGGGCGGTCGAAGTAACGATCGCCGAGCGGCCGCATCCAGCCGCCGCGCCGGGCGTGTCGAACCGCGGCTCGCCGGTCCCCGAGGGAGGCCACGTGGAGGGTCCCGCGCCCAGCCGGGGAAGCCGACCGCTCCCCCTTCTCACGAGCCCAGGCGTTCAGCGAGGGCGCGGACTGGAGCGTCCGCCGGACGACCCCGCAGACCTCCCGGGCCGCCACCACGTCCCTTCCATCCTGCCGCCACCTGAGGTATCCCGTGGGGGGGAAGGAGTCCTCGTCTCCACTCAGGGCGCCCTCCTCCTGATCGCTTCCAGCGTCTCCTCGACCCGTCCCGGCCGAATCAACGGTTCCTCGCCGAACGAAGGGCGTAGTAGAGAAGCGGGATCATGATCTCGTGATGCCCCGTCAGGTGGATTCCTTCGCCGCCCTCCAGCACCGGTCGCCCGATCACGTTCACTTGGGGTCGGTAGTGCCGGATCATGTCGAGATCCACGGCGGTGAAGGAGCGAATCGGAGGCCACAGGCGCCGGGCGACGTTGAGCGCCTTGACGAAGACCTCCGGGAGAACCACCGCGGAGCCCAGGTTGGCCACCAACCCGCCTGCGTGCAGATCGCGCAGGCTGGCGGCCAGGATCCGGAAGTCGCGGTGGCTCGCGGCCCCAATGGCGGCTCCGTCGCAGGCCGGATGCTGATGCACGATCTCGGCGCCGATCGCGGCATGGACGGTGACCGGGACATCTCGCCGGAAGGCCGTCGCCAGCAGGCTCGACCCGGCATGGGCCGTGGGGGGCTCGCGTTCGACGAGCCAGCGTCCGAGCGCCTCGCCCAGCCCGAGGTTCTCGCGGACCGCGAGCGAGGCCGCCTCGGCCATCCAGCGTCCCGTTTCGTCCGCCAGGCCGAAGGTCCCGTCCGCCAGGTTCTCGGCCACGTCCTCGGAGGTCTCGCCGAAGCACGCGATCTCGAAGTCGTGGATCGCGGTGGCGCCGTTGAAACCGAGATGGCTCACCCATCCGCGGTTCACCAGATCGACGAGGAACGGCGAGCAGCCCGTCTTGACCACGTGACCGCCCACGAGCAGTACCACGGCCCGGCCGGCGTCCAGCGCGGCCGACCAGCGCTGGACGATCTTCCGGAGATCGGCGGCCGCCAGGATGTCCGGCAGGGACGAGATGAGCGGAGCCGTCTCCGGCGGCGGGTCCAACACCTCGCCGAACTGGCCGACCGAGACTTTGTTGCGACGGTCGGCGAAGGGTATCGGGGCGACCGCCCCGAGGTCGGCCGCCTCGTAGCGTGACGTCAATGGCGCTCGGAGTCGGGCGCGGAGGTTCGTGAAGGACGCGGTCGGGCCGCGCGGAACGGCAAACCGGGAGTTTAGGAAGGGGACGCTTGGTACGTCAACGGAACGATCCGCGGACGACTTGGAAGGGCGTTAGCGGGCGGAGACGGACTGGCCCGGTCGATAGCTCACCAGCTCCGCCTGGAAGCTCCCGAGGCCGACCTTGCTCGACAGCTTGACCGGAAGGTGACGCTCGTCGGCGGTCAGCCAGATGCGGTTGTCGCCGCCCTTCTTGAACACCCCGCTGTCGGTCACGAGCTCGAGCTCGACGACCCACGCCTCGAATGTCCCGGCGGGGACCTTCACGCGCTCCTTCTTCAGGACCCTGACGGTGATCGGATTGTCGTCCGGATCGGCCTGGTTGCGAAGCGTGAACCTGGCCCCCGCCTGGTAGGGCAGGAGACGCAGGTAGTAGATCATCGAGAGCTGGTCGACCGCGCGCGGGCTGGCCGGAAGGCTATCGCCGTCCGGCTCGATGCGAAGGTGACGCTCCTGGTCGAAGGTGTAATCCCGATCGTGCGATCGGTCGTTTTCGACCGACTCGCGCTTGTACCTGAGCGAGTAGAGGCGCTCGGCGTCGAGCCAGGCATCCTCCTTGGAGTCGATCTGGTAGACGTACGACACCGCCCGGTTGCTCTCGATCTCGGAGGCGAAATGGTAGGCCGGTCGTCCCGCATAGGTGGTCAGCTCCACGACCTCCAGCGCCATCGATCCGGCGGGCACGGGCCCGTAGGAGACCGCGTACTCGAGCCGTTCGCCCGGCTTGAACGCCAGCTCGCCTCGATACGAAGCCTGCGTCTGAGCCGCAGCGGGCAGCGCCTGGAGGAGAGCCAGCGCGAGGGGTGGTATCCAGCGTCTCATCGACCGTTAATACGACGCTGAGGCGGGTCGTGTTCCCTCGCGGAGGTTCCGGCGCGAGCGTCGATCCATCTCGCGAAGGTCAGCGCGGAGGAACGGTGACGCGATCAATCCGGCCGGTCAGGCTGAGCTCTCCCTTCAAGGCGCTCTTCACGCCATGACGCGACGGCCGTGGACGGATGTCGCAACGGGGCGAGACCTCGACTTCGGCGATGGTGGGGTGGAAGCGAGCCAGCCGGAGGAGGATCTCCACGTTGGCAGACGTCCCCGGTGAGGTGATCAGCCCTTCCTGGTGCGCGGTGACCGCTCTCTTCAACGTCCCGACGCGGTAGGCGCGGAGGCTGGACGTGTAGTCGGTCACCCCCGGGATCGGCATCACCGCCCTCAGGACCGACGAGGATACCCAGTCGCTGAACCGACGCGCGAACGGCATTGCCTCCACCGTACGCTCGGGGCGCGTCCGCGACCCGATCACGATGTCGGCTCCGGCCTCGATCTCGCGGATCATCTCGGGAACCGGATCCGGCGAGAGAGAAAAGTCCGCCTCGACGAGGATCGCGACGTCGCTTTCGGGGTGGCGGGACAGCCGGACGGCTTCCCGCAGCAGGCGGTCCAGGCTCGACCCGAAGCCCTGGTTCCGGGCGTGGCGGAGGATCCTGAGCGGCACCTTGGGACGGTACGCTTCGACGACCTTGCCCGTGGAGTCCGACGAGCCGTCGTCGAGGACGATGACCAGGTAGTCCTGGCGGACCTTCTCCATGACCTGGCGGAGCTTGTAGAGGACGAGACCGATCGTCCCCTCTTCGTCGTAGACCGGGACCAGAAAGTAGATCATGATCTCAAGATAGCGCGTCGGCGCGGGCCCGACGAACCCGGTCGGGATGCCCGGGGTTGACACCATGCCCCGAAGTATGCTAGGAACATAGCAGTGTTAAAAACGCAGCACAGCTGCAAACGCCACCCGAGAGGTCGAGATGAGAAGGTCCCCCCACGTCGATCTGAGCCGAAGAGAGCGCCAGATCATGGACATCGTTTACGAGCTGGACCAGGTGACGGCCGCGGAGGTGCAGAGACGCCTGCCCGACCCCCCCAGCTACAGTGCGGTTCGCGCCATGCTGCGGGTGCTCGAGGAGAAGGGGCACCTTGAACATCGGCAGGACGGACCGCGTTATGTGTATCGGGCGACGGTTCCCGTCGAGGCGGCTCGCCGCTCGGCTGTGAAACGCGTCCTCAAGACGTTCTTCGACAACTCGCTCGAGGAGGCCGTGGCAACCCTTCTGGACGTGTCGGCATCCAACCTGTCGAAGCAAGAGCTCGACCGTCTCGCGCGTGTCATAGAGGACGCCAGGAAGGAGGGACGATAGTGATGGAATCCGTCCTGCTCGATATGGCGATCAAGGGAGCGATCGTCCTGGCTTTGACCGGGGCCGTGGCCGCCGCGATGCGATCGCGGTCCGCCGCCATGCGTCACCTCGTCTGGTCGACCGGAACGGCCGCCGTCGTGGTCTTGCCGGCGCTCGCGACCCTTCTTCCTGGCTGGGGCATCGCCGTGATGCCGGTGAGACCCGTGTCGGCCATCCATGGCGCTCCGGCGATGGATGGCGGCGCGACCGGCTCGCCGCAGGTCTGGTTGACCGTCTGGGCGGTCGGAACGCTCCTGGTCCTCACCGTATTCGTCATCGGCCGGATGCGCGTCTGGTGGCTCGCCCGCGACGCCGTGCTGATGGAGCATGGTTCCTGGTCCGCCCTGGCCACCCGTCTCGCGGGCGAGATGGGCGTCGCCCGCGGGGTGCGGCTGCTTCTGTCGCGCCGCTCGGTGATGCCCATGATGTGGGGCGTCTTTCGACCGACGATCCTGCTCCCTCGTGAGGCCGATGCCTGGAGCGAGGCGTTGAAGCGTGACGTGATCCTGCACGAGCTCGCTCACGTCGAGCGACACGATTACCTGAGCCAGATGTTGGCCCGGCTCGCCTGCGCGATTCACTGGTTCAATCCGCTGGCCTGGTTCGCGGCGGGACGGCTGCGAATCGAGCGCGAGAGAGCGTGCGACGACCGGGTGATCCGCGTCGGCTCGTCGCCGTGCGACTATGCAGAGCATCTGCTCGCCGTGGCTCGCTGGTGTGCCACGGGCGCCGGCGGAAGCACGGCCCTCGGGATGGCCGGCCGCTCGGCCCTCGGCGATCGCCTGAAGGCGGTGCTCGAGGCCGGTCGGCGCCGGGGCGGGGTCTCGCGACGCGCGGCGCTCGGTCACGGGGCCCTGGCGACCCTTCTCGTCGTCCCGCTGGCGGTCATGCATCCCGAGGCGTCCCCTGCGCCCGCGTCGGTCGCTGAGGATCCGGGCGGAATCCTGCCCTTGCCGCTCAGCGTGACTGCGCCCCGGCAGCGGCCCAGCCGTGCGTCGGCGATGCCCGCGGCGACCGAAGCACCTGCCGCGAAGAGCATCCCCGCCGCGAAGCCCACACCCGCCGGGACGCCCACACCTGAGGCGACCCCCACACCTGAAGCGACGCCTCCGCCGGCACCGAAGGCCACGCCCGCCGGGACGCCCGACCAGGTCGACGAGCGGACTTCGACGGCCCAGGCGATCCACGTCGATCGTGACGTCACCAAGAGGGCGACGATCACGATGGTGGCCGACGGGCGCCTGCTCTCGCGAGTGACCATGGTGACGGAGGTCGAGTCGGAATCGTGCTCGGAGTCGAAGGAGCACGAGGCCGACGACATCCCCGACGTCCGGACGCATCGCACGACGCTGGTCGCGGTTCCGCGACCTGTCCGCACGCCGTGAGGCGCCGTCGCCCGGAATGAGCGTCCTCCTCGGCGTGACCGGGTGGTGACCCTCCGCCGCGCCGCCGGCTTCCTGCTCGCGCTCGGCCTGGCGGGCGCGCCCGGCGCCGTCGGGGGGCAATCCTTGCCGGACGGCACCGACATCCACGTCGCCGCCGCCCGGCGCGCCGAAGCCGTCCAGGTGACCGCCGGGTCCGTCGAGGTCGATGGAGTGCTGGACGACCAGGCCTGGGGCTCGGCTCGATGGCTCACCGACTTCACCCAGAAGGAGCCCGAGCAGGGGACGCCGGCGAGCCTCCGCACGGAGGTGGCCTTTTTGTACGACGGTTCGGCGCTGTACGTGGGCGCCCGACTCCAGGGCTCGGATCGAGCGGGGATCGCCGATCTCATGACGCGCCGGGACGAATCGGGACAGGCCGAACGTCTGATCGTCTCGCTGGACACCTTCCACGATCGGCGGACGGCCTACTCGTTCGCGGCGACGGCCGCGGGCGTCCGCATCGACTACTACCACCCGGTCGACCACGAGCACGAGCGCGACTACACCTTCGATCCCGTCTGGTCAGCCCGTACCCGTGTCGAGGACGACGGCTGGACGCTCGAGATGCGGATTCCCTTCTCCCAGCTCCGTTTCAATCCGGGCGCCGAGCTGATATGGGGCGTCAACATCAACCGCTACATACCGACCCTGAACGAAGACGACTACTGGATCGTCGTGCCCCGTGACGAGACCGGCTGGGCGTCCCGCTTTGGCGAGCTGGTGGGGATCCGCGACGTTCCCGCCACGCGACGGATCGAGCTCATCCCCTATCTGGCCAGCTCGGCCGCGATCACCTCCGACGCGCTCTTCGACCGCGAGGATCCGTTCACCGACCGGGTCGACCGCGATCTGAGGGCCGGACTCGACCTCCGGATGGGGCTGGGGCCGAACCTGACGCTCGATGCCACCGTGAACCCGGACTTCGGCCAGGTCGAGGCGGACCCCGCCGAGGTGAATCTGACCGCCTTCGAGACGTTCTTCGACGAGCGCCGGCCCTTCTTCACCGAGGGCCGACAGAACTTCCTGGCGGGGGGCCCCGAGTACTACTACTCGCGACGGGTCGGCGCCCAGCCGCACGGAAGCGCGAGCGGGGACTTCGTCGACACCCCGCGCACGACCACCATCCTCGGGGCCGGGAAGGTCACCGGTCGGCTGCCTTCAGGGCTGACCGTGGGCGCGCTGGCCGCGGTGACCGACGACGAGCGGGCGCGGACCTTCGACGTCGAGACGGGTTCGATCGACGAGGTCGTGGTCGAGCCGCTGACCGAATACGGCGTGCTCCGGCTGCAGCAGCAGATCGGAGACAACGCATCGACCGTGGGGGTCACCCTGACCGCGATGAACCGCGACTTCGCCGAGGCGGACGAGCTGGCGGCGCGGGTTCCCGAGCACGCCTTCGCGGGCGGGATCGACTGGAACAAGCGCTTCACCGACGGCTGGTACGAGATTCTGGGCCACGTCGGGTTCAGCCACGTGTCCGGCGACACCGCGGCCATCGGCCGCATCCAGCGGAGCAGCGCCCACTTCTTCCAGCGCCCGGACCAGGATCATGTCGAGCTGGACCCGACCCGCGAGACCCTGACCGGCTGGTCGATGGCGGTTCGGGGCGGCAAGCGGACGGGCCACTGGCGGTGGAACCACGGCCTGTGGATGGACTCGCCGGACTTCGAGATCAACGATGTCGGCCGGCTGGGTCGCGCCGACGACATCCAGTCGTGGGTGGAGGTCTTCTATCACGAGACGGATCCGGGGGACGTCTTCCGCAACTGGCTGGTCGGCGCCTACACCAACCAGAGCTGGAACTTCGATCGTGTCCGCAAGGATGGGCACGTCGGCCTGATCGCCGAGTGGACGCTCCTCAACTTCGTGCAGGGCTTTGTCGAAACGGGAGAGGATCATCGCGTCCTGGACGACGCCCTGACCCGCGGCGGACCGCTCATGGAGGCACCCCGCTCCCGGTGGCTGGCGGTCGGGGTCTTCAGCAACTTCAACAACCCCACCCGGGTGGGGCTCCGCTCCCTGGGGCGGCGCGACGAGCTGGGCGGCTGGCAGTATCGGATCGACCCGGAGCTTCATCTCCAGGCGACCGACCGGCTCGGTCTCTCCCTGGTACCGCGCTGGATCCGGACGCGCGACTCCCGCCAGTTCTTGCTTTCCCGCGATGGCGGCCCGGCCGCCACGTTCGGCCGCCGGTATGTCTTCGGCTTCATCGACCGGAGCGAGATCGCCGCCCAGATTCGCGCCAGCTACTCGTTCAGCCCCGATCTCCACCTCGAGCTCTACGCGGAGCCGTTTGCCTCCAGCGGCCGCTACTTCGGGATCGGCGAGCTCGAGGCTCCGCGCACGAACGATCTCGTCCTGTACGGCGAGGACGGCGGCACGACGCTCGCGCGGGACGGCGAGACGGGCGACTACACGGTGACGGCCGGCGGCGAGACGTTCGAGATCGAGAACCCCGACTTCGACGTCCTCTCCTTCCGCTCGAACCTCGTCATGCGCTGGGAGTGGCGCCCCGGCTCGACCCTCTTCCTCGTCTGGCAGCAGAACCGCTCGGCCGACGAGAAGCGGGGCAGGCTCGTGGGGCCCGACGAGCTCCTCGACAGCTTCGGCGCGGACGGCGAGAACGTGCTCGCGATCAAGTTCACCTACTGGCTGCCGCTGTAGCCCGGCGCTTCCCCGGACGAATCCGCCCGAAGGCTGCCCGCTTTCGCGCATTGCGTGAGGGGTAAGCGCCTCCGGCGCCCGTTGTCCCGATCCTCCCGGTCGATACCTTGTCCCGTCACGTCGCTTTCCCACCACTTCCCGCGAGGTAACCATGAGACGAGCCCTCCTTCTGCCCCTCTTCCTGTTCCTGGCTGAGCCGGCCCTAGCCCAGGAGGCGACCCCCGAGGCCCCGGCCGCCGATCCCGCGGACGTCGAGTCGATCGACGCCATCATCGCCGCCCTCTACGAGGTCATCTCGGGTCCGGCGGGCGAGCGGGACTGGGACCGCTTCCGGTCCCTGTTCACGCCGAGCGCCATTCTGCTTCCCATGGTCCCGGCACCGGACGGGACGACGTCGGTCCGGGTGATGACGGCGGACGACTACGTGACGATGGTCGGCCCCTACTTCGCAGAGAGCGCCTTCTACGAGATGGAGTCGGGGCGGACGCTCGAGCGGTACGGCAACATCGCCAACGCGATGAGCGCCTATGAGTCCCGCCGCGCCCCCGACGAGGAGCCCTTCGCCCGCGGCATCAACACGATCACGCTGGTGACCGACGGCGCGCGCTGGTATGTGGCCTCGATCGCGTGGGATCAGGAGCGGGAGGGGAATCCGTTCCCGCCCGAGTGGATGCAGCTGGAGACCGAAGGCTGACGATCCCCGGGCGGGAGGCGCCGGGAGGATGACCGCCACGACAGGCTCCTCGATCCCTTGACCCGCCTTCCAACCCTGGGGCCGCAGGACGTGTCCAACCCGGTGTATGCAGAGTCGACTTCGGCCGCGGAGGAACGATCCTGGCCACGGAGCAGCCCGGAGTGACCGGGACCGAGAACGACATCCGGCTCGCCGCCGGCGGCGACACCCGGGCCTACGAGCGTCTCTACCGGGAGCACGTCGCCCGGGTGCACGGCCTGGCGCGGCGGATGATCGGTCCCGAAGAGGCGGACGACCTGACCCAGGAGGTGTTCGTCCGGGCGTGGGAGAAGCTCGACACGTTCCGCGGCGACGCCGCGTTCGGGACCTGGCTTCACCGCGTGGCGATCAACCTGATCCTGACCCGCGCCCGGTCCCGCAAGCGCCACGGCGCGTGGATCGTGGAGGACGAGGAGGCGATCGAGTGGGCTTCGGTCGAGCCTCCGCCGCAGGAGGATTCGATGGACCTCGAGGCGGCACTCGAAAGACTGCCCGAAGGCGCGCGGCGGATCTTCGTCCTGCACGACGTGGAGGGCTACCGGCACGAGGAGATCGCCGAGATGCTGGCCCTGGCGGTGGGAACGTCCAAATCACAGCTGCATCGGGCGCGGATGCTTCTGAGACAGCATCTGGCGGCCTGAGGAGGAGCCGATGAGCGAGCACCCGATCGAGCGCCTGAGCGCCTGGATCGACGGGGATCTGAACCCCGCCGAGCGCGAGCGGATCGAGCGCCACGTCGCCGGCTGCGCGGAGTGCGCCGCCGTGCTGGCGGGGCTCGAGCGTGTGGTAGCCTCGGCCCGGGGGCTCGAGGACCGGGAGCCGGCCACCGACCTGTGGCCGAGCATCGCGGAGCGGCTGTCGGATCGTACCCTGGCGCCGGTGATCCCGATCGACTCCGCCCGACCGCGGGGCCGGCGGCGGTTCTCGTTCACGGTGCCCCAGCTCGCCGCCGCGGCGGTCGCCATCATGGTGGTTTCGGCCGGTGTCGTCTGGTGGACGAATCCGGACCCGTCGGGTGTCGCGCTCGACGAGCCGGGCGGTCGAGTCGGCACGATCGCGCCGGGACCCGAGGGAATCCCCGTGGCGTTCGAGGAGGATCCCGCCTACACCGATGCCGTTGCCGATCTGGAGCGCGCCTTCGAGGCTTCGCGCGACCGCCTCCGTCCCGAGACCGTGGCCACGGTCGAGAGAAATCTCGCCATCATCGACGAGGCGATCCGACAGACCCTGGATGCCCTCGCGGCCGATCCCGGAAGCACGTTCCTCTACGATCACCTGGAGCGCTCGCGGAGCCAGAAGCTGGAGGTCCTCCGGCAGGCGACCCTGGCTCTCCAGACGACATGACGAGACATCCGATGCGCGGCATCTCACGACGGAGAAGAGCGATGCGTGACCCCACCCGAATCCTGACCCTGGTGCTGGTCGTCACGGCGGCGGCCCCTGCCGTCGTCCGGGCTCAGGCCGCGGTCGACACGGTGATCTCGGTCGACGCCCCGGGCCGGCTGAACGTCCAGAACTTCCGAGGCAGCGTGACGATCGGGACGTGGGACCGGAACGCGGTCCGCGTCGTCGCCGAAGGCCCGCGCAGCGCGATCAGGATCCATGGCGGCGGCGGGGCGGTGAGCGTCCAGACCGATCTCAGCCGGGGCCCCCAGGAGGTCGATTATCGCCTGTCCGTACCGCTCGGTATGGATCTCTCGGTCGGCGGCGTGGACACCGACGTCACGATCCGCGACACCCGGGGGCGGGTCCAGGCGCACACCGTCAACGGCGACATCTCGGTGCAGGGCGGACGCGGGGTGATCGAGCTGAACTCGGTCCAGGGCGAGGTGACGCTGGCCGGAGCGCAGGGAAACGCCGAGCTCACGTCGGTCAACGACGCGATCCGGGTGACCGGCTTCGAGGGCGATCTGAAGGCCACGACCGTGAACGGGGAAGTGGTCCTGAGCGGCGTGGAGTCGGGTAGCGTCGAGTCGACCACCGTCAACGGCTCGATCACCTATCAGGGGGCGATCCGGTCCGATGGCTGGTACCGGTTCAACACTCATAACGGCGAGATCAGTGTGGCGGTCCCCGCCGGAACGGGAGCCAACGTCGAGGTCAACACCTTCAACGGCGACTTCCAGGCCGATTTCCCGGTCACCTTCAACGAGACCCGTAAGGGGAACTTCAACTTCACGCTCGGCAACGGCGGAGCGCGGATCGAGCTCTCCGCGTTCAACGGGACCATCCGTCTGCGTCGATCGGGACAGTCCGGAGGAGGATCATGAGTTTCCGTACGATGGCGGGTGCCGCACTGGGCGCGCTACTGATCGTTTCCCCGGCCGCGGCCCAGGAGTTCGAATGGGAGGGGGCGATGGCCGCCGGCCAGACGCTGGAGGTGATGGGCATCAATGGCCGGATCGAGGCCGGGCCCGCGGGCGGCGGGACCGCGACCGTCAGCGCGGTCAAGGAGGCGAAGCGCGGTGCTGATCCGTCGGAGGTCACGATCGACGTCGTCGAGCATGCCGGCGGGGTCCGGATCTGCGCCGTCTATCCGACCCGGGACGGTGGCCGCACGACCTGCGACGAGGACGGGATCCATGGCGGGATCGAGGACAACGAAGTAGAGGTCGACTTCGCGGTGACGGTCCCGACCGGGGTCCGCTTCGTGGCCAGCACGGTGAACGGCGGAATCGAGGCGCGCGCGCTCAAGGGCGACGTCAGCGCGCAGACCGTGAACGGAGGGATCGCCGTGACCGGGACGGGCACGGTCGAGGCTCAGACCGTCAACGGAGGGATCGACGCCGGGATCGGCTCGGCCTCCTGGACCGGCAGGCTCGACTTCCAGACCGTGAACGGCAGCATCTCGATCGTCCTGCCGGCCGGGGTCGGAGCCGAGATCGAGGCGGGGACCGTGAACGGCGGCCTCTCGAGCGATTTCCCGCTGACCATGAGCCCCGGCCGGTCGTGGGGCCCCCGCCGGATGGAGGGAACGATCGGGCAGGGGGGCGGGACGATCAGCCTCCAGACCGTGAACGGCGGGATCGAGTTGAAACGCGGTTAGGGCTTCACCGCCGTCTCCGCAGCGAGGCCCCAGCGGCGGACGCTCCCGGCGTCAGCGGGATTCGGGGGTCACCGTCGTCTCGATCGTCTCCGCATCCCGCCGGACCACGACCGGGACCGCCTCGTCGGCCTCGAGTTCCGCCAGAATCGCCGTGTAGCCGTAGACGTCGTCGACCCCGCGGCCGGCCAGCCGGACGATGACGTCGCCCGCGATGATCCCCGCCCTGTCGGCGGCGCCGCCTGGACGGACTGACGACAGGCGCAGGCCGGGCCCCTCGAAGCCGTAGTCGGGGAGGACCCCGAGCCCCACCTTGAACGCCATCGGCCGAGGCTGCGTGGACGGGGCTTCGGCGTAGGGAACGGCCCGGCCGTCGGCAGCCGCTCGGACCGCCGCCAGGACCCGCTCCAGGACCTGGACCTCGCCCGCGGCGTGGATAGTGTCCACGTCATCCCCCGGCTTGTGGTAGTTCTCGTGCGAACCCGTGAAGAACATGAGGACCGGGACGCCGGCCCCGTAGAATGACGCGTGGTCGCTCGGCCCGAAGCCGTCGGGTACGGTCCGGATCGTCCATGTCTCGCCAGGCGTCAGCCCCTCGACGATCTCCGGCCAGGCCTCGGAGGTCCCGGTCCCGTAGATCGTCAGCGCGCGGCGCAGCCGGCCCACCATATCGAGGTTCACCATGGCGACCGTTCGTTCGAGGGGCCAGCCCGGATCCTGGACGTAATGCTGGCTGCCCAGGGTCCCCAGTTCCTCGCCGCCGAAGAGCGCGAACACGACGGTCCGAGGCAGGGGGTCTGCGGCGATGGCCTGGGCGAGCTCGAGAACGCCCGCCACGCCCGAGGCGTTGTCGTCGGCGCCGTTGTGGATCGCGCGCCGCCCAGGCGCGAGGGACCCGGAGCCGCCCCAGCCGAGGTGGTCGTAGTGGGCGCCGAGGATGACCGCTTCCTCGCGGAGCGCGGGGTCGCGGCCCGGGACCCAGCCGATGATATTGGCGGTCGTATCGCGCTCGCTGTCGACGTCGTGGAGCCCATGCGGATAACGGCGAACGGCGGTCGGGAAGGTGAACGGCTGCCGGTGGCCGCCTTCGGGCGCGGTCAGGCCGATCGCCTCGAAGCGGGCGGCCAGCCAGCGGGCCGCCTGCGCCGAGCCCGGCCGGCCCGCTTCGCGGCCCTCGAGCGAGTCGTCCGCGAGCGCGGCGATCGTGGCGCAGATCTCCTCCGCGGTGATGGCCGGGGTGGGGGCCGCGTCAGGTGGGCTCGCCGAGCACGTGGGCTCACGCGTGTCGCTCTGGCCCAGGCCGGGCGCGGCCGAGACCAGCAGCGCGAGCGCCGCAGCGAATCCGATACGGCACGATCGGCAGGGGAGGCGATGGTCATTCTGCACGCCATCAATATGAGATCCCGGGGTCCGGGCGGCATGCTCCTCGCGGGCGCCCTCGGCCTGTGTGTGTCCGTCTGCGGGACCCCCGGTGAGTCGTCCTCCGACGCACAGTCGAACTCCGACGCGCCCTCTAACTCCAGCGGTCTCCTCCATGCCGGCGAGGAGACGTATCTGGCCGAACCCCGCCAGCTCACCTTCGAGGGCCAGAACGCGGAAGCCTACTTCGCACCCGGCGACGAGCGGCTGGTATTCCAGGCGACATCCGACTCCCTCGGCTGCGACCAGATCTTCACCATGTCCGTCGACGGCTCGGAGAAGCACATGGTCTCGACCGGGGGAGGCGTCACGACGTGCGGCTATTTTCTGTATCCCGCGGGCGACTCGCTCCTCTTCAGCTCGACGCACCTGGCCGGTCCGGAGTGCCCGCCACGGCCGGACTACAGTCGCGGCTACGTGTGGCCAATCCATGCCGCGTACGACGTCTTCGTCGCTTCGACCGACGGAAGCGGGCTCCGGCGGCTGACCGACAGGCCCGGCTACGACGCCGAGGCAACGATGAGCCGGGACGGCTCGCGGATCGTGTTCACGTCGGTCCGGGACGGCGACCTCGAGATCTACACGATGCAGAAGGACGGCTCCGACGTCCGCCGGCTCACCCACGAGCCCGGCTACGACGGCGGCGCTTTCTTCTCCTACGACGGGTCGATGATCGTCTACCGGGCGCATCATCCCGACACGCCCGCCGAGCTCGAGGACTATCGCGGTCTCCTGGGCGAGAACCTGGTGCGGCCGTCCCGGATGGAGATCTGGGTCATGGATGACGATGGCTCCAACCAGCGGCAGCTGACCGACAACGGCGCCGCCAACTTCGCTCCCTACTTCTTTCCCGACGGCGAGCGGATCGTCTTCGCCAGCAACCTGCACGCCCTGCACGTTTGCCTCATTATTTCGATAAACGCAGCGCTTTCGGGCTGGTGGCTAGTGCCTGACGAGCTCCAGCTCCTGCCCGGCATTCTTGAGCCCGCCTACCAGCGCCGCGCGATCCCCACGCCGACGAAGAAGTCGGGCGCCCCCTCGGTCAGGCCCGCGCCGGCACGGGCGTCGAGCTGGAGTAGCGGGTGGACGAGGAAGGTGAAGCCGCCGTTCACGACCGCGGCGTCCTCCCCGGAAGGCTCGGTAGGGAAGATCGTGAACGCCTCTACGTAGGACCCCCACCGCTCCGAGAGCTCCATCCCGAGCGCGAGGCTGGCCGAGCCCTGGTCGAAGCGGTCGCCATCCTCGGAGGCATACGCGTAGCCCAGGTTGCCACCGAGCGAGAGCCTGTCCGCGATGCCCCGCGACAGGGCGAGCGTGATCTCGGGCTGCCATTCGTCCTCGCCCACGTCGTCGTCTCCGACGGGAACGCTCGTCCCGGCCAGGACCGCGGCGGCGATGCCGCCCGCCTCCGTCTCCTCGGACAGGACAACCTTGAGTCCCAGGGTCGGATCCTCGAACCCCGACGGATCCTCGCCCGGCGCTTCGCTCCAGGCGTGGGAGCCGAGGCCGATCCGCGCCTCCAGCCGGCCCGCGATGCCGATCCGGAGAAGGACCTCGCCGAGCGCGTGCTCGTCGACATCCTCAGCACGAGTGAGCGTGTAGCCCGTTTCGAGCTGGACGTCGCCGCGGGGCACGGTGAGCGCGGATTCGGTGAAGTCGGGGCGGTCGGTGACAAGGGGGGGTGCGGCCTGTCCGCTGAGCGTCTGAGGAAGAAAGGTGGAGAAAGCGATAGCCACCACCAGGGACGGGACGCTATTGCTCCGGGACGAAACCATGGCGAGAGTTTAGCCTAGGCTAATTCTTGCCGCAAGTCCCCAGAAACAGAGAACCCGCCGGGGAACCGGCGGGTTCTCGCTCGAAGATCTCAGCGATGCCCTAGCGCTTGATCCGCTTTCCGATGTCTTCCACCTTCTCACCGGCCTCTCGCTTGGCCCGACCATACTTCTCCTGGACCTCGCCTTCGGCCTGTTCAGCCTCGCCCTCGCGCTCGAGGTCGGGTTTGTCCGTCCACTCCCCGGCCTTCTCCTTCACTTTACCCTTCGCCTGTTTCCCCTTGCCTTCGACTTCGTGCTTGCTGGGCATGATTCCTCCCATGAGAGAGTGATCATCTGTGATGGTCAATCTCCCATGGTAAGGATTCTGAAGCCGTCCGATCGCTTACAGGAAGAGGGTCAGTGTCCGCGCGGCCTTCAATCGCCGACCCAGTCGGCGACAAAGACGTTGGTGTCCCCCGGCTCGGCGGCGTTGCGGTTGGAGGCCCAGACGAGCCGTCGGCCGTCGGAGGAGAACATGGGGAAGGCGTCGAACTCGGGGTGAGTGGTGATCCGGGTCAGGCCGCTGCCGTCGACTCCGATCGTGTAGAGGTCGAAGTTTCGCCCTTCCGGGTCGTGCAGGTTGCTGGCGAAGACGATCCGCTCTCCGTCGGGAAAGAAGTAGGGAGCGAAGTTGGCGGCGCCGTTGTCGGTCAGCTGCCGCTGGTTGGAGCCATCGTCATCCATGACCCAGATCTCCATCC
>JBOHRW010000113.1:0-5661 GCA_050732935.1 Gemmatimonadota bacterium | reverse complement strand
TGGAGCGGCAGTTCCCGGGCATCGAGCTCGCCACCGTGACCGCCCAGGCCGGATTCATCACTGCGGCGATCGGCAACGTGGTCTGGGCGCTCGTTCTGGGCGGACTGTTCGCCTACCTCGTCCTTTTTCCTTTCCTCAGGGATCCGCGCTGGCCGGGCGTTCTCGCCCTCGCGATCCCGATCTCGGTCGTGGCGGCCTTCGTGCTTCTCTATTTCAGCGGGGTCTCGCTCGACATCATGAGCCTGGGCGGGCTCGCCCTCGGAGTCGGGATGCTGGTCGACGCCTCGATCGTCGTGCTCGAGAACACGTTCCGGCACCGTGAGCGGGGACTCCCGGCCGACCAGGCCGCGGTGCGGGGAGCGGAAGAGGTGCAGGGGGCGATCACCGCCTCCACGCTCACCACGATCGCCGTCTTCGGACCCATCCTCTACGTGCCGGGGCTGGCAGGGGCGCTGTTCGGGGAGCTCGCGCTGGCGGTGACGTTCTCGCTCCTGGCATCGCTCCTGGTCGCCCTCATGCTGCTCCCGGTGATTGCCTCGCGACTCAGGGCGCGGAAGGAGGATGCCGGATACACTGGCGGGGGCGGCGAGCTAGCCCCGGCCGACGAACCGGGCCCCTGGCCGGACGATGATCCGCAGGGAAATCCAGGCGGTGTCTTGAGCCGCTGGCTGGCCCCCTTCGAAGCCGGATTCGCGAGGGTCGCGGCCGCCTACGAACGGGCGCTCGCCCAGGCTCTCGACCGGCCGCGGAGCGTCCTGGCGTGGACGGCGGGCGCTTTCGCCGTGGCGCTGGTCGTGGCCTTCCTTCTTCCGCGGGACATCCTGCCCGAGGTGGATCAGCGTGCCTTCACGGCACGGCTGACCCTCTCCCCGGGAACCCCCATCGAGCGGACCGAGGCGATTGCCCTTCGACTGGACGGATGGCTCCGCGATCAGCCCGATGTCGAGGCGGTCCTGACGCGAGTCGGCCAGGCCTCGGCGGCCGAGGCGGCGCGGGCCGCGGAGAGAGGGTCCCACACGGCAGTCCTGGATGTCCGGCTGGAATCGGGCGGCGATCCGACCCGCGAGATCATGACCGGCCTGCGCCGGGCCTTCGACGACCTTCCGCCCGGTGCTCTGGCCCTCGAGACCGGTGCCGCGACCGAGCTCGGGACCGTCCTCGGGACGGCGGAGGCGGATCTGGCGGTCGAGGTCCGCGGCGAGGATCGGGAGACGCTCGGTCGGGTCGCCGGGGAGGTCGCGCGGCGCCTGACGGTGCTCCCCATGCTGGCCGACGTGGCCTCCGGCCTCGAAGAGGCGCACCCCGAGATCCGGATCTCCCTCGATCGCGGCGCGATCGCCCGTCACGGGCTGGAGGTCGAGCAGGTTGTCTCGGCGCTGACCGACCGGACGCGCGGCCGGATCGCCACCCGGTTCGTGGACTTCGACCGCCGGGTGCCGGTCGTCGTGCGCGCGGGCGAGGAGGAGCGCCGCGACCTGGACCGGATCCTCGCGAGCTCGGTGGACGGCGTTCCGCTCCGGCTCCTGGTCGAGGTCGAGGAGGCCGCCGGTCCGACGGCCATCCGCCGCGAGAACCAGGAACGGGTCGTCCCGGTGACGGCCGACGTCGTGGAGGGTGGTCTCTCGGGGGCGATCGAGACGGTGGAGGAAGCGCTCCGGGGCGTCGATCTCACGGACGGCGCGAGGCTCGAGGTGGGGGGCGGCGGAGAAGAGCTCCGGCGGAGCTTCCGTGGGCTCGGGTTCGCGTTCGTGCTCGCGCTTCTTCTCATCTACATGATCCTGGCCGCCCAGTTCGAGTCGCTCGTCCTGCCCTTCGTCATCCTCCTGGCCGTGCCCCTCTCCCTGATCGGCGCGATCCTCCTCCTCACCCTCGCGGGGAGCGGCCTAAACACGATGAGCCTGATCGGGATCGTGGTCCTGGCGGGGATCGCCGTCAACAATGCAATCGTCAAGGTCGACTTCATCCAGCAGGCGCGGGCTGCCGGCCTCCCCGTCCGCGCGGCGATCGAAGAGGCGGGCCGGGCGCGGCTCCGGCCCATTGTGATGACGTCGGTCACGACCATCCTGGGCCTACTCCCGATGGCGATCGGGCTCGGAAGCGGGGCGGAGCTCAGGTCGCCGCTGGCGATCGCCGTGATCGGCGGGATGATCACATCGACCGCGCTCGTCCTCTTCGTCGTGCCCGTCTTCTACCAGTGGATGACCCGGCCGTGATCCGTCTCGCGATCCGCCGCCCGGTGGCCACCGTGATGGCCTTCGGTTGCCTGGCCGCGCTCGGGGTCGCGAGCGCCACCCAGATGCCGCTCGAGCTTCTCCCCAACGTCGAGTTCCCCCGGCTCGAGGTCCAGACCTTCTGGCCGGGCGCCTCGCCCGAGCAGGTCGAGGCGTTCGTTACCTCGCCGATCGAGGCCGCCGCGCAGGAAGTCCGCGGCGTCCGCTCGGTGAGCTCGACCTCGTACCCCCAGCGCTCGGCGGTGACTGTCGAGTTCGCGCCCGGGACCGACATGGAGTTCGCCCGGCTGGAGCTTGGGGAGCGTCTGGCGGCGCTCGGCCCGGACCTTCCCGCGGGCGTCTTTCGGCCCGAGGTCGAGCCGTGGGTCCCGGACGAATTCGCCGAAGGGAGCCGGGCGCTTCTCGTCTACACGCTGGCCGCCCCGGGTGTGCTGGGGGCGCTCCGCGAGTACGCCGAGGAGGAGCTGGCCCCCGAGCTGGCGGCGGTGCCGGGGGTTAGCGCCGTGCCCGTGGCGGGGGGGACCGGGCGCGAGCTGCGGGTGCGGCTCGATCCCGGTCGCGCCGCGGCCCTCGGCCTTGCGCCGGACGACGTTCGGCAGGCTCTCGCCGCCGGCCTCAACATCACCGATACGGGCGGCTCGCTTCGCCGGAACGGACTCGAGTACACGATCGCGATCGAGGACCGGGCCGAGGGAGTCCCCGACGTGGAATCGCTGGTGGTGCGGCCCGCGGCGCCGGGCCGGCCCGCCGTCCGGCTCGGCGATCTGGCCGCCGTCGTCCTCACCTTCGCCGACCCGCCCGATTTCCACCGCGTGGACGGGGTTCCCGGCGTCTCGCTGTATGTCTACCGCCAACCCGGATCGAACGCGATCGAAGTGGTCGACCGGGTCAGAGGGCGTCTGGAGGAGCTAAGCCGCATGCTTCCCGCCGGCTACCGCGTGATCGAGGACTACGACGGCAGCGAGAGGATCCGCGAGCAGCTCTCCGACCTCCGCGACCGGGCGATTCTCTCGGCGGCGCTCGTGCTACTGGTCCTCCTCGTCGCCTTCCGCCGCTGGCGACCGGCGCTCCTTCTGTTCGGGACCATCGTGGCGAGCGTCCTGGTGACCCTGAATCTCATGGCGCTGAGCGGGCTTTCGCTCAACCTCCTCACGCTGGCTGGTCTCGCGATGGGGCTCGGGCTCATGGACGACAACGGGATCGTAGTGCTGGAATCGATCGAGGCGCGGCGCGACGCTCACGCCGGTGCGCGTCAGATGGTACAACCGGTCCTGGCCGCGACCTTGACGAACGTCATCGTATTCTTGCCATTCCTCTATCTCCAGGGGGAGCTGCGCGCCTATTACGTGCCGTTCGCGGTGACGGTCGGGCTGGCGCTCCTGGTAAGCCTGGCTGCCGGGTTCACCCTGATTCCTGCCCTCCATGCTCGCCTTCCGAGGCACGATCCCGGGTCGGAGAGTGCGGTGGCGGGGTCCCCGGGAGTTCGGTCGGGCATGGCAGGCCTGCGGGCCCTGCGCCCGCGCGACTTCTATCGCGACGCCGTGGCGTGGACCGTCAGGCACCCCTGGCCGACCGTCGGAGCGGCGTTTCTCCTTCTCGCAGGGAGCGCCTGGCTCTTCGTCGAGAAGGTGCCGCGCGGCCGCACGTGGGCCGGCTGGGGAGAGGAGACGTATCTCAGCGTCCAGATCACGATGCCACGCGGAGCCGAGCTCGAGCGGACGGACGAGATCACGCGCCGGGTGGAGGCCCGCCTCGTGGAGCTTCCCGAGGTGGAGCGCTTTGTCACGCGAGTCCGTCCCGAGCACGCCTCGATCCACGTGACGTTCCCCGACTCCCTCACCGCCACCTGGATCCCGCTGGCGGTCAAGGAGCGGCTGGTCGCGTTCTCCCACACGTTCGGCGGGGCCGAGGTCCGGGTGTTCGGATTCGGCCCCACGTTCTACGGTGGCGGCGGCGCGCCACCCAGCTACAGCCTGGAGCTCAAGGGCTACGACTACGAGGAGCTGGAGCGGATGGCTGATGACCTGGCCGCACGGCTGAAGCGCTTCCCGCGGATCCGCGACGTCGACCCCGACGCCGCCGGCTTCTGGTTCGAGCGCGACAAGGAGACCGAGCTCGTCCTGGAGCCCGATCGCAGTCGCCTGGCGGGCTATGGCCTGACGGCGGAAGATCTCCTGGGGCGGGTCTCGGCCTACACGCGCGGCCAGCTCACCCGTGACGTGGCCACCGTGGCCGGCGAGGAGGTCGATCTTTCGCTCAAGATCGAGGGGGCCGAGGAGTCGGACGTGCGGAGTCTTCTGGATCTCATCGTCACGACCGATGACGGAGGTCCCGTGCGCGTGGCCGACGTGGCGGCGATCGGTGAGCGGGGGACGCTGGGCCGGATCGTCCGCGAGGACCAGCAGTACCAGCGGATCGTGACCTACGAGTTCCGGGGACCCAGAAAGCTCGGCGACCGCGTCCGGGACGCCGTCGTCCAGGCGACGGTCCTTCCGGCCGGCTACGCGCTCGAGGCGGAGCGCTCCTTCTGGGAGTACGAGGAGGGGGAGCGAGCCCAGCTCGCGCTGGTCGTTGCGCTCGCGATCCTCCTCGTCTATATGGTGACGGCGGCGCTCTTCGAGTCCTTGCGAGCGCCGCTCGTCGTGCTGGCCGCCGTGCCGCTCGCCCTGATCGGCGTCTTCCTGCTCTACTTCTATCTGGGCGAGACGTTCACCCGCGAGGCCTGGATCGGGGTCGTCATGATGGCCGGAATCGTCGTCAACAACGCGATCCTCGTGGTCGATCGGATCGGGGCACTTCGTCGGGGCGCCGACGGGCCTGCCCTCCCGCTCGAGACGGCGGCCCTGCAGGGGACGCTGGACCGCGTGCGGCCGATCCTCATGACGACCGGGACGACGGTGCTGGGGATGCTGCCGCTCGTCGTGTTCACGGAGCCCGGCACCGAGGGTCTCTGGCGCGCGCTCGCCCTGGCCACGATGGGCGGCCTGGTCGCCTCGACGCTTCTCGTCCTGGTGACGATCCCGGCACTTTACGTTCTTGCCGAGCCCGCGCGGGCCGGACTTCCGCGATGATTCGTCTGCCGGACCGGAGGCTTGTCTGGGTGAGCGCTATCGTGACGATCGCTCTCGCAGTGGCTTGCACTCGCCCGAGTGAAAGACCGGACGAGCCTTCCGGCGAGGGGGATGGCGTCCCCTCGCTTAGCGTTCGCGAGGCGTGGCGGAGCTCGCCCGATCTGCTCCTGAGCCGGGTGATCGACCTCGCCGTCGACTCCCAGGGGCGAGTCTACCTGTCCGACGAGAATGCGGGGATCCTTCTGCTGGACTCCCAGGGACGTCTCCTGCGAAACGTCGGCCGGAAGGGCGAGGGGCCGGGGGAGTACCGGAGCCCGAGCAGCCTGCGGACCTCCCCCGGCGACAGCCTTCTCCTCTAC
>JBOHRW010000112.1:0-2904 GCA_050732935.1 Gemmatimonadota bacterium | reverse complement strand
GGGGTGGACATCGTCGAGACGATGTTCGCCTTCGGGGTACCTTCGGTCCAGGACTTCGTCTTCGTCGCCTTCCGGGTCTTCAATCGCACGGATTTCATCAACGCGTCGAACGCCCCGGCTCAGCCGCCGGGCCCGTACGATCTCCAGAACACGATCGTGGCGATCGCCATCGACCCGGACGTCGGCGACTCGGGGGATGATCAAATCGCGTTCCTGCCGGATGTCCAGACGATGGTGTTCTGGGATTCCGATTTCACCGAGCCGCAGTTCCAGGGCTCGCCGGGCTTCGGCGGCATCACCTACCTGAAGACCCCGGTCGACCCGGTCACGGGAGAGGAGGTCGGGCTGCGGGAGTTCACCGTTTTCACCAACGGCGCGCCCAGGCCGGACCCCAATACCAAAGAGGAATGGTACCAGCTCATGACCGGGGACCCGAGCGAAGCCGTCCTTTCGGTAAGCCCCCAGGATGTCCGCGGGATGGCCTCCTCAGGGCCGTTCGTTCTGCCACAGGGCGATTTCGTGGAGATCTACGCGGCCTACTTCTTCGCCAATGTCTCGGGCTCGCCGCCCGCCCAGCTCCTCGCCGATCCCTACAAGAACCTGCAGTCGGGCGAGATCGATCCCAACGCCAACGACAGCGCGGCGCTGGAGGGCTTCAAGACGGTCCAGCAGACCGCCCAGGCCGTGTTCGACGCCGGCTTCGTGGTGCCGACGGCGCCGCCCAAGCCGGAGATCGAGCTGATTCCGGGCGAAGGCCAGGTGACGATCACCTGGAGCGCGGATCCCGTGGAGACCGTGAACCCGTTCGCCAAGGTGGCCCGCGATCCGTTCGCGCGGCTCGCTGACGGTTCGATCGATCCGGCCGCCCCCCCGGTTCTTGGGGAGGACGGCCAGCCCGTCATCCTGGACCCGGATCAGGTGGTCTTCGCGCCGGACCGCGACCAGGGGGGTACGACGGGCTTCGTGACCGCCGCCGAGGCGGGGCTTTCCGGTCGGACGGTGACCAACCCGGCGTTCGACGCCGACTTCACGATTCAGGACTTCCAGGGGTTCAACGTCTACCGCTCCCGGACCGGTCTCCTCGACGATGCTGAGCTGATCGCCCAGTTCGATCTCGCAGACGGCATCGTGGCCGGCACGTTCTGCACCTCGGCAACGGCCGTCTTCGATCGCGACGACGGCGGGTTCGAGACCGCCATCTGTACATCGCAGGAAGTGTTTGCCATCGGCGGGGACACGGAGCTTTCGTTCGCCGTCGTCGATCGTGGCGGTTCGTTCCCGACTCCGTCGGTCGGGCCGGGCCTCATCAACGGCATCCCGATCTCCTATACGGTGACATCGTTCGCCGTGAATACGGGGCAGTCGCCCGTCGACCTGCCGGTCCAGGAGGCCTTCGACGTGCTGGTGCCTCCGGCGGCGCCGCTGGTCCTGGAGGCGGGACTGGCGCCCATGCAGCAGGCGACACCGCGGTCCAACTCGAGCGCTCTGCAGGGTGGCTTGGTGAGTGGGGTCGAACTTCTGGGTGGCGACGGACAAGCCCTCAGCGGATTCGAGCAGCCCATCGCGGTCGACGCGGATGGGAACCCCACCGGGCAGCGGATCCCGCCCGCCAAGGACTGGTCGGTCGAGGTGACACCGATCCATCCGGAGCTCCTGCCGGCCAACTTCCAGATGGTGTTCCACATCGACTCGATTCCCATGGCCCCCGATCTCTTCGGGCCGTTCCTGCCCTGGGAGCCCTGCAACATCGGCCTGGGCCTGAACATCGCCGGGGGTCTCGGCTGCGGGGATCTCCGTGCTCGCGAGGTCTTCTTCCGCCTGACCGACGGCGGCGGCAACGTGCTGGACATCCAGACCGGCCCGGGCGAGGTGGCGCCCGCCCAGGGGAGCCGCCCGACGGGATTCCTGGCCTTCGGTGGGACGACCCTTTGGAAGTCGCCGGTGTTCGCGGTCGTCCCCGACGGGGCCTCGGAACCCGCCGTCCAGGCCGTCTTCACGACCACGATCAACGCACGCGGCAATCAGTGCTCGGTGAACGACACGTGCCTGATCACCATGTCGGACGGCGTGACCACGCCGGCGTCCGTCAAGGCGGTGGCCGCCGAGCCCGGGCTCTACGGTCAAGTCCGGGTGGCGGACGTGGAGATCGTGTGGAGCAACCAGGGCGGGGCGCTAGCGCTCAGCTCGATACGCGACGTATCGAACAACGTCGACCTGCAATTCGTCGACACCTTCGGGACGGAGCGCGGCTGGGGCTTTGCCAAGGCGACGCGCTTGCGGGCCGCGGAGGCGGACGTGGCGCGCCAGTTCGGCGCCGCCGAGACCGATGACGGCCGATTCCTGTGGCCGGATCCGCTGTCCGCGATCATCCTGCATCCGGACATCGCGTGCCTGACCTGCGGCATCTCCTTCGCGCCGGCGACGCAGACGGACGCCATGTGGCTCGACCTTCCGGTGGAGCCCAACGTGGAGCAGATCTTCGCTCAGGCCGGGGCGATCAACAACTTCGCCTACGTGCCCGAGGCGTCGGCACGTCACCCGGGGGTCTTCGCCGAGACCGCCGCCGTCGCGCGGACACCGGACGGGGATCCCTTCGTCCGCCTGTATGTCTCCGGCCACCTGCTCAACATCACGCTGAACAGCCTGCCAGCGGACGGCGAGACGTGGTTGCTGCGCCTGGCCCCGGCGAACGCTGGCAGCGAGGCGCGCCCGCTCGTGCCTGGGATGGCTCTAAGAGTGGACCTGCCGGGTGCGACCAACGAGCTGGCCGACGCCGATCTGTCGGAGATCCGCGTGGTCCCGAACCCGTTCATTGCGGCGAGCGAGATCACGCGCGGGCGGGGCTTGCAGCGAATCCAGTTCACGAACCTGCCGCCGCAGGCGACGATCCGGATCTACACGATC
>JBOHRW010000111.1:0-4078 GCA_050732935.1 Gemmatimonadota bacterium | reverse complement strand
ACACTAAGCTTCTCCTCGGCTACCACTACGGTGAGTGGACGTTCGGTCCGCCCGCCATCGAGGCGGGGATCGCCGCCTGCTCGATGGCCCAGGAGGAGTTCGGGCACGGGCGGCTCCTGAACGGGATCCTCAGGCGCGAGTTCGAGCTCGAGGTGGATCCGCTGAACGACACGCGCCCGCCGGAGATCTTCGCCTCGATCGCGTTCCTAGATCGTCCGTTTGCGAGCTGGGCCGATGTCGTGGCCGCCAACGCGGTAGTGGACCAGGCGCTGTCGCTGGCACTCAGCGCCTTCGTCGGTTCGGACTGGGAGCCGATGGCCCGGGTGGTCGGCAAGATGCTCATGGAGGAGAAGTTCCATCACGCTCACGCCGAGGGCTGGGTCCGGCTCATGGAGGGTCGTCACGGAGCGCCCCGCGATGCGACGCGGAAGAGCATCGAGCGCGCGCTCAAGGACGCGGCGGCGTTCTTCGGCCCACCGGATCACGACGCGGTGCTGATAGAGGCGGGACTGAAGAGGCTGCGCGAAGAGGATCTCCGCGCACGACTCTTTCGGCGCGTCGCCAGTCTCCTCGAAGATCCGGCCACAGTCGGCCTCGTGGAAACGGATGGCGTCTGGTCGCTCGCCGAGCCGCTCGACTGGGCCGGCTGGCACTCCATCCGCCGCCGTCTCGACCCCGGCGGTCCCGAGCAGGCGATCCTCGACGAGCTTAGGGGCACCAAGAATGTCGCGTTCAAAACCGCCTGAGTCGGAGCCGATCGGCCGCGGCGAGCCCGCTCCCGCCTGCCCCCATTGCGGCTGGACCGACGTCGAGCTCGAGGCCCCGTTCGGCTCCTCTCTCATGACCAGCCAGTACTACTGCAAGAGTTGCCGCACGGTGTTCGAGTGGGTGCGCTGGGAGGAGGACGACCCGGCCGGCTGGCTCGATCCGTAGGCGTTTTTACTCGCCTCCCGTGGGATCCGGACAGGGCGCGGACGGGGGGCGTCGGCGTCGCCAGGTCGCGACCGCGATCCCGACCAGCACGAGCCCCGCTCCGGCGAGCGTGAGTCGATCCAGTGTCTCGCCCAGCACGATGTAGCCGAGCGCCACCGCGACGATCGGGAAGACGTAGGAGATGAGGTTCAAGGTCGTCACCGGGACCTCGCGCAGCAGCGTGTAGTAACCGACGAACGCGAAGGCCGACCCGAAGACCGCCAGGTAGGCCACCGAGCCGATCGCCACCGGTGTCCACCTTGCGGCCGAGACATCCTCCACGGCCAGCGACGCCGCCAGAAGCGCGAGGGCGCCGTAGATCATCGGCAGTATCGAGAGCTGGTAGGGGTGGAGATCCATCCCCCACCGCTTGACCGACACGTTGGCCGCTGCCGAGACGAGCGGGCTCAGGAGCAGGACCACGGCCGCCACGGTGCCGCGGGGATGCTCGATCGACAGATCGCCGCGGAAGACGAGCAGAACTCCCAGAAAACCGATCACGACGCCCGCCAGACGACGAACCGTCATGCGCTCGGCCCGAATCAGGGCGTGGGCGAGAAGGAGCGTGAAGAAGGGAAGGGTCGCGAAGAGGACGGCCGTCAGCCCCGACGGAATGAACTGCTCGGCCCAGTAGACGATCCCGTAGGATATCCCGAAGGAAGAGAGGCCCACACCCACGAGGAGCCCATGCGAGCGAGCGGAGCGCGGTAACGGGATCCGCCTGGCCCGCGCCAGGCCGGCCAGGATCGCCGCCGCGATAACGAAGCGCACGGCGGCGGCCAGAAAGGGCGGCAGATCCGCCAAGCCGATCTTGATCACGAGCCACGTGGATCCCCAGATGAAGCAGAGGAGTGCGACCAGCCCACCAATAGCGGGCCGGCTCATGAGAAACCTTCACGCAGAGAAAGGGACTCCGTTCCGCATCGCCTACGCGGCGAACATCTCTGCGAGAACCGAGAGGGTCTGGGTCTGGGCGGGCTTGCCGATCCTGCCCAGCCGCCTCACGAGTCGGACCTTGTCGACGGTGCGTATCTGATCCAGGACGATATTCCCTTCTTTCCCCTTGAACGAACACGTCACCCGCGTGGGATAGGCTTTACCTGTCGTCGTCATCGGAGCCACGATGACCGTGCGTATGTGGCGGTTCATCTCGTCGGGGCTGATGACGACGCAGGGGCGGGACTTTCGAATCTCGCTGCCGACGGTTGGGTCGAGGTTCACGATGTAGACGTCGAAGCGTCGCGCTACCACTCCCACTCTTCCTCGTCCCAGGTCGTCCCGGAAGTCTCGCTGTCGAGCAGGAAGTCGTCGCCTTCTTCGGTCATCGACATGAACGCAGCCTCCCATGTCTCGCGGGGCCGGGTAGCGGCGCTGATCACGATGCGGTGATCATGGACCTCCAGGTCCACCTCCTCGCCGAGACCGCTCGCCTCGAGAAGCGGCTTGGGAATCCGGATTCCCTGGGAATTGCCGATACGCACGATGCGGGTTTTCATGAGCTCTTCTCCTTGTGGCTACAATGTAGCTACCCAGGGCCTGTGGACAAGCAGTGTCACTCCACCGCCCGGAGTCTCGGGCGGGTGGCGGCGATGACGATCCCGGCCATAGCCAGGATGGCGCCCGTCAACGCGAGCGTCGTGGATGCGGAGGTGAGACCGGCGATCGTCCCCGAGACCAGGTTCCCGATCGGGAAGGTGCCCATGAAGGCGAGGCCGTACATGCCCAGCACGCGGCCCCGCATCCGATCGTCGGCGAGCTCCTGGAGAAGCGTGTTCATGAGCGCGATCGAGCTCGTCGCGGCGAACGAGATCACGACCAGGGCCGGCACCGCCATGGGCAGCGACCGCGCGAGGCCCAGCATCATCGTCCCCAGGCCGGCCGCGATCACGCACCCCAGCAGGTACACACCGCGGCGGCGGAAAAGCCCGCGAAAGGCGAGCGACATCGCGCCGACCACCGCCCCGACGCCGCCAACGGCGAACAGGTAGCCGAGGCCCGAGGCGTCGAGACCGAGGACATCGCGGGCTATGATCGGCAGAAGCGTCGCGTACGGCATCGCCAGGATGCTCAGCAGCGCGGTCAGGATGAGGAGCGACTGGACCCGCGGACGCTGCCGCACGTAGCTGAAACCCTCCACCAGGCTCTGCCAGAGGGGCGGCGGGGCCTCCCGCCGTCGCGATGCCACCTGGATCAGCAGGAGCGAGCCGATCGCCGCCAGATAGCTCATGGCGTTCAGGCCGAAACACCCGGCCAGGCCGATCGGTCCGATCACGATCCCCGCCAGGCTCGGTCCCATCACCCGCGAGAGGTTGAACTGTGCCGAGTTCAGGGCGATGGCGTTCTGCAGGTCGCGGCGCCCCACCAGATCGTGGACGAAAGCGAGATAGGCAGGCGCCGCCATCGCCAGCGCCGTTCCCGACAACAGCGACAACACGAGCACGTGCCACACCACCACGATCTCGAGAAAGGTCAGGATCGCGAGGGCCGAAGTAAAGACCATCATGCCGCTCATCGCGACGATCAGGAGCCGCCGCCGGTCCAGGCGGTCGGCGTAGACCCCGCCCACGAGGAGGAAGAAAAGCATCGGGATCGTACCGGCGAAGCCGACGAGCCCCAGCATGAACGCCGAGTCGGTTAGCTCGAGCACGAGCCACCCCTGGGCCACGTTCTGCATCCACGACCCGATGTTCGAGATCAGGGCGCCCGACCAGAAGAGCCGGAAGGTGGGGTGATGGAAGGCCGCGAAGGGCCCACCCGCCGAGGGCTCCGCGGGTGGCGGCTTGGCCTCGGTGGGCGGCGTCACCAGGGGTGATTCGAGGGGGGACTCGGACGTTGGCTCCCACTCGGCGGCGCTCATCCGCCTCCCGTCCCCGCGTCGGTCCCGCGGCTCGAGGCACTCCCGGATCCGGCCGTATCCGCTGACCATAACAGCGCCGCCGTGAGCACGGTCTCCAGGTGGATGGCGACCGTGTCGGCCAGGTCCTCGGCGTAGCCGCCGCCGCAGGTCGTCGCGACCGGGATCCCGCGCGCGCGGCATCCGTCGAGAACGATCTCGTCCCGCCGGGCAAGACCGGGCCGGGTCAGCCGGAAGCCACCCAGGCGGTCC
>JBOHRW010000110.1:0-2397 GCA_050732935.1 Gemmatimonadota bacterium | reverse complement strand
CGACGCGGAGGAGGCCCGGAGAGACGAGCCGCCCCGCGCCTCGGACGAGATCGATCCCCCGGTCGGCAAGCCATTTCTCGTGGCTCGAGTCGTCGAGCTCGTCGGTGACGCGGTCGCGCCACCAGAGGAGGCGCTTCCAGTCGGGTTGGCCGTTGAGCGCCTCGGCGGCTCCCGGGGCGCGGCGTGCCGCGGCGAGCACCTCGAGCGGGCGCAGGAGCGTCTTCGAGGGCATGCACGCCCAGTAAGTACACTCGCCGCCGAGCAGCTCTCGTTCGACGAGCGTGATCGGGAGGTCGCCGTCGAGCCGTCTGAGGGCCGCGGCGAACGCCTCGCCGGTCGAGCCGCCGCCGAGGACGACGATGGGGCCACCGCTGTCTGCCATGGGCGTAGGATGCACTGCTCGTGTTCGATTGCTCCGGGGCGCCGAACGTCGCACGACTGCAGCTTGCGGCGCTCGAGCATCCGCCCGCATCTGAAGGAGAGCCGTGAGCGGGAATGGCGCGTCGAGAGCGCGGATCGACCGGACCGAGGTCTTCCTCGAGCTGACCAAGTCGATCTGCCCGCTCTGCAAGCGCGTGATCGACGCTGAGGTAAACGTGCGCGACAACCGCGTGATCATGCGCAAGCGCTGCCCCGAGCACGGGCCGTTCGAGGCCCTCGTCTACTCGGACGCCGAGCTCTACACCGCCCAGCTCCGCTTCAACAAGCCGGGAACGCTGCCCCTCGAGTTCCAGACGGAGGTGAAGGACGGGTGCCCGCTCGACTGCGGGCTCTGCCCAGAGCACAAGCAGCACGCCTGCCTGGGCGTGATCGAGGTGAACTCGAGCTGCAACCTCGATTGCCCGATCTGCTTCGCCGACTCGGGGCATCAGCCGGACGGGTTCGCGCTCACGCTCGAGCAGGTGTCCTTCATGGTCGACCGCTTCGTCGCCGCGGAGGGGGAGCCGGAAGTGCTCCAGCTCTCCGGGGGCGAGCCCTCCATCCACCCGCAGATCGTCGAGTTCATGGAGCTTGCGAAGGGACGCGGAGCCCGCGTCGTCATGCTGAACACGAACGGGCTCCGTCTGGCGCGCGACCCGCGCTTCGCCGCCGAGTGCGCCCGCGTCGGTGTGCACGTCTATCTCCAGTTCGACGGCTTCGAGCGCGAGACGCATCTGGCCATCCGGGGTCGCGATCTGCGCGCGGACAAGGAGCGAGCGCTCGCCGCCTGCGAGCAGGAGGGGTTGAGCGTGACGCTCGTGGCGGCGGTCGAGCGCGGCGTCAACGAGCATGAGCTGGGCGAGATCGTCCGCCTGGGCGTCTCGCATCCGGCGGTCAACAGCGTCGTCTTCCAGCCCGTCACGCACGCCGGCCGGCACCTCGTCTTCGACCCGCTCGAGCGGCTCACGAACGCCGACGTGATGAAGCTCGCCGCCGCGCAGGTGCCGGACTGGTTCCGGGTCGACGACTTCGTTCCCGTCCCCTGCTGTTTCCCCAACTGCCGCAGCATGAGCTACGCCCTCGTCGACGGGGGAGACGTGATCCCGCTCACGCGCCTCTTCGAGATCGAGGACTACCTCGACTACCTCTCGAACCGGGTCGTTCCCGACCTAGAGGTCCGGGGCGCGCTCGAGCGCATGTTCTCGTCTTCGGCGACATCGGGAGCCGAGGCCGCCCTCCTCGCCTGCGAGAGCTGCGCCATCGACGTCCCGGCGGCGCTTGCAAACGTGCGCGAGCACGCGTTCGTGCTGGCGGTTCAGGACTTCCAGGATCCGTACACGCTGAACGTCCGCCAGCTCATGAAGTGCTGCGTCGCGCAGATCACCCCCGACGGGCGGCTCATCCCCTTCTGCGCCTACAACTCCGTCGGCTACCGCGAGCAAGTGCGGACGATGCTGACCGGCTCCCCGGTTGCGCCCATCGTCCCCAACGCCGAGCCGCTCCAGCCCGTGCTGACGCACACGCCCTACGGGTCGAGGCGGCTGCCGTGACGGCGAGCCCGGAGGCGATCAAGGCCTGCTGTGCGACCGCCTACGCCTCGCCCGTCGCGCGCTGGCTCCTGGGAACCAGCTTCCATCCGGGCGGCGCGGCGCTAACGCGGCGGTTGATCCGTTCGCTCGGCGTGGGCCCGCGCGACACGGTCGCGGACGTCGCCTGCGGCCTCGGCGCAAGCTCCTTGCAGCTCGCCCGTGAGGCCGGCTGCCGCGTCGTCGGCATCGACCTCTCGCCCGAGTCCGTCGAGGCGGCCCAGCGCTCGGCGGAGGACGAGGCCCTGGACGGCTCGCTCAGCTTTCTGGTCGGGGACGCGGAGGCGCTTCCTCTCGAGGACGCGAGCTTGGACGGCGTCCTCTGCGAGTGGTCTCTCTGCACGTTCCCGGACAAGCGGGCGGCGACGGCCGAGCTCTCCAGGGTGTTGAA
>JBOHRW010000109.1:0-4180 GCA_050732935.1 Gemmatimonadota bacterium | reverse complement strand
GGTCTCGACGGCCGCGTCGAGATCGGCGTCCTCCAGGACGACGTAGGGGTCGCTGCCGCCCAGCTCCAGCACCGTCTTCTTGAGGTTCTTCCCGGCTGCCTGCGCGACCGCGCGGCCCGCCGGCCCGCTCCCGGTCAGGGTCGCCGCCCGGACCCGCGGGTGCTCGATCAGCGCCTCGACCCGCTCGCTTCCCACCAGGAGCGAGCGGAAGAGATCTTCCGGAAAGCCCGCCTCGCGGAAGATCTCCTCGATCGCGAGGGCGCAGCCGGGGACGTTGGACGCGTGCTTGAGGAGCGCCGCGTTCCCGGCCATGAGCCCGGGCGCGGCGAAGCGGAAGACCTGCCAGAACGGGAAATTCCACGGCATCACGGCCAGGACGACGCCGAGCGGCCGGAAGGCGACGAAGCTCTCCCGGGCTTCGGTGTCGACCGGCTCGGGGGCGAGGAAGCGCTCCGCGTTCGCCGCGTAGTACTCGCAGACCCAGCCGCACTTCTCGGCCTCGGAGCGGCCGTCCCGGACGGGCTTGCCCATCTCCTCGGCCATGAGCCGCGCGTAGTCGCCGGCGCGGTCCTTCAGGAGGGCCGCGGCGCGTCGCATCAGGCGGCCGCGCTCCTCGAACGAGGCCTCCCGCCACGCCAGGAAGGTTTGGTGGGCGCGCTCGACGAATCCATCCAGCTCGTCGGCGGGTGTTTCCTCGACGGTGCGCAGGGTCCTTCCGGTGGCAGGGTTGACGACTTCGATGGGCATGCGTCTTCCTTTCCGGCCGGTCAGCCCTGGGCCGGCAGCAGCTCGAGACCTGCGGACTCGGCGGCCGCCCGGTAGAGCCGGCCCAGGGCCGCGACCTGATAGTGGGCGTTGAGGCCGCTCGGGTTGGGCAACGCCCAGAGCTCGGCTCCGGCCAGCTGTTCGTCCTGTCTTCCCACCGTCGCGTCCCTGTGCTCGAAGGCCGCGCGGTAGGCCGTGATCCCGACCACGGCGATGACGCGCGGCCGCCAGCCCTCGACCTTCTCCGCCAGGGTGCGCGCGCCCGCGCGGAGCTCCTCGGCCCCCAGCTCGTCCGCCCGCGTGGTGGCCCGGTCGACCAGGTTGGTGATGCCGATCGCGCGATCGAGGAGCGCCGATCGCGACCGGTCGTCGAAACCTTCCCGGACGTCCAGCTCCTCGCCCAGAATCCCGGCCGCGTGGAGCGCCTTGTAGAATCGGTTGCCGGGCCGGGCAAAGTGGGCCTGCACGGCCGCGGTCCAGAGACCGGGGTTGATCCCGACGAAGAGGAGTCGGACGTCAGGGCGGACCAGATCGGGAACGCCGCGGCCGCGGGCGGCTTCGAGATCCTCGCGCGAGAGCTTTGTCACGGGCCTCAACATCGGGTCTCGGACGGCCGGCCGCCAACCGCTACCGGCGTCGCCCCGGGGGGTCGCATATACTCGTTCCCGACAGGGGTGCTGGGACCCGTCCCGGCTGAGATCATACCCTCAGGACCTGATCCGGATAATGCCGGCGAAGGGAGGTCGCGCATGGGATTCTCCGCCGATCTGATCGAACGGGTGGGACCGCTCTGGAGGCGGATGCTCGAACACCCGTTCCTGCTCGAGACGCGCGACGGCGCGCTTCCCGATGCGACGTTCGCCCGATGGATGCGCCAGGACTACCTGTTCGTCGAGGCGGCGATCCCGTTCATGGGGGCGCTGCTCGCGAAGGCGCCTGCCGGGCACCGGAAGCCCCTGACCGACGCGATCACGGCCTTCCACGGAGAGCTCGAGCTCTTCCGCGAGCGCGCCGTCGCCCAAGGCGTCGACCTCGAGGACGTCGCGCCGGCGTTCGTCTGTCACGCCTATGTCCAGTTCCTGTTCGCCACCGGAGCCCTCGAGGGGTATGCCGAGGGCTTCACGGTGCTGTACGGAGCCGAGAAGGCGTACCACGACTCGTGGAAGGTGGTGAAGTCCGGGATCGATACTAGCTCGCCCTGGATCGGCTTCGTCGAGAACTGGGCCGGGGACGCCTTCGCGGGATGGGTGGCCTGGCTCGAGACCGAGCTGGACGGGCTCGGCGCCGACGCCGGCCCGGCGGGGCGTGAGCGGATGACGCAGCTCTTCGAGCTCACCGTCCGCTACGAGATCGGGTTCTGGGAGCTGGCCTACGGCCGCGCCGGCGGATGGCCGGGGATCGAGGAGGTGGCATGACCGCCTTCACCGACGAGCTCTTCGAGGCCGCCCGACCGGTCTGGGAGGCCCAGCTCGAGCATCCGTTCGTCAAGGGGATCGCGGCCGGCGACCTCGACGAGGACCGGTTCCGGCGCTGGGTCGTCCAGGACTACCTGTACCTGAAGGAGTTCGCGCGCGTCTTCGCCTGGGCGGCGGCGAAGGCGGACCGTCTGGACGTGATGGCCGGGTATGCGGGGGCGCTCGACCTGACCCTCAACACCGAGATGGAGCTCCACCGGTCCTACGCCGGACGCTTCGGGATCTCGTCCGAGGACCTCGAAGCCGGCAGGATGTGGCCTACGACCCGCGCCTACACAGACTTCCTGGTGCGCACGGCGGCCGATGGCGACCTGGCCGAGCTGGTCGCCGGGCTCCTTCCCTGCGCGTGGGGATATGCGTGGATCGGAGAGCGCCTCGGCGAGGTGAAGCGACCGGCCGATCTCCGGTATGCGGACTGGATCGACCAGTACGCCTCGCCCGAGTTCCTGGAGGCCGCCGGGTGGCTCAGGGACGAGATGGACCGGCTGGCGGCGGACGCGTCCTCCGAAAAGCGTGAGCGGCTCCGCGCGATCTTTCTCCTCTCCAGCCGCTACGAGTGGATGTTCTGGGAGATGTGCTGGAATGGCGAAGCCTGGGCGGTGTAGGCCGCGCGTGGGCGGGCGGGGCGGGTGACGGTATCCTGAGTGCGTGCGCCACGCCTTTCTCGCCCCCGCGCTGATCCTCGGGCTCGCGGCGAGTCCAGCCATCGCCATTCAGCAGCCGAGCGACTCCATCGACGTCCTCCAGGAGGCCCGGTCCGCCCAAGTCAAGTTCGAGCGGGTGCGCTTGGCCCATCTCCCCTGGGGCTGGAGCCGGGCCGGCTCCGCCCGCGACGAGATCGTGGGACGACTGGTTCTGCTGGGCGACGAAGGGGGGGAGTGGCGGGCACCGCCCGATCCGGCGCCGGTGGTCGAGGCGCGGCGGGATCTCCTGGGGGCGCTCTCCGGAGCCGCTGCCGACCTCCCGGGCGACGGATGGATCGTGGGCCAGCGGGTCTTCTACCACGTCGAGGCCGGGCGAGCCGCCGCCGCCCTGGCGGCGGCGCGCGAGTGCCGAGGGCAGCCATGGTGGTGCCGCGCGCTGGCTGGTTACGCCCATCACGCGGCGGGGGACTTCGCGGCCTCCGAGGCCGATTTCGAGGAAGCCCTGGCGGAGATGCCGCCGGTCGAGAGGCGGCGCTGGCTCGAGCTCGACGATCTGCTCGAAGGGGAGGCGGAGGAGGCGTACCGGAACTCCGAGGACGGAGACCGCGCCGCCTTCCTCCGCCGCTTCTGGTGGCTCGCCGATCCGCTCTGGAGCGTGCCGGGCAACGATCGGCGCACCGAGCATCTCTCGCGGTACGTCCTGGACCGGATCCTCCGGGACGCCAGGACGCCGTTCGAGATGGGCTGGGGAAACGACCTGCGCGAGGTCCTGATCCGCTATGGCTGGCCGACCGGCTGGGAGCGGATCCGGCCGCGGACATGGGCGCTGGGAACCGGCGGGGGCTCGGGCGTGGTCGGCCACGATCCACCCGGCGAGCGGCTGTTCGTCCCCGACGCCGCTCTTCTCGCGCGGCCCGCAGAAGCCGCGTACGCTCCCGGGCTCCTCGACGACAACGACGCCCGCTCGACCTACGCGCCGGCCTACGCGGAGCGGTTCCTCGACCTCGACCACCAGCTCGCGGTCTTCCGGCGCGGAGACTCGGCTCGCGTCGTGGCTGGATGGAGCTTGCCCGCCGATTCGCTCGGCGGCTCGTCGCGCGGCTCGTCGCGCGGCTCGTCGGGGCTCGCGTCCCGTGGTATCCCGGTCGAGGCCGCCCTCGTCGTGTCGGCTGATCCCGAAGCGCCGTTCCGACTCGCTCGAGTGAGGGAGCGCGGCGTCTCCGGGACGCTCGCCTTGACGGCGCCGTGGTCGCCGGCGGTCGTGAGCGTCGAGGCGCTGGCCGCGGAGGCGGGGCT
>JBOHRW010000108.1:0-2180 GCA_050732935.1 Gemmatimonadota bacterium | reverse complement strand
TCGTGGCGCTCGACGTTAGGGACCCGTCCCGGCCGCGCGAAGTCTCGCGGGTCACGCTCGGGGGGCGGAACTTCCCGCACTGGCTCGCGCTCGACCCCGGGAGCGGCCGGATCGTGGTCGCCGACCGGGGCGACGGTGAGCCACGGATCTTCGTGCTGACCTTCGACCCCGAGACGGGCGAGCTGGCCGTCGACGAGCGCTTCCGCGATCCCGGGGCGGAGCGGCCGGGGGTCGATTTCGGCCGGGCCGAGTGGCCGCACGGCGCGACCGGCGCCGCTCGGCCGCATGGATCGGTCTTCGGGCCGTAGAACCCGTTGGGGATCACGTTCTTCGCAGGCTGCAACCTGCCAATCCTGCGCCGCTGCTGGAGCATGGCGTATCTGCCTGGACGGAGCTTCCGCTCTCCCCGGCAAACTTCGGGGGCGGGCACATTGGCCATGGAGCATCCACGGGTCATGCCCTCCCTCGGGCACGCGAGATGGAGCTTCTGGAGGAGTGGTCGCGGAGAGATCGATGACCAATCTCCCTGTTTTGATCATCGGAGCGGGACCTACCGGCCTCGTGCTCGCGCTCTGGCTGACCCGACTCGGCGTCGCCGTGCGTATCATCGACAAGACCGCCGAGCCGGGTACCACCTCCCGCGCCCTGGCCGTGCAGGTGCGCACGTTGGAGCTCTACCGCCAGGTGGGAATAGCCGATGCGGTCATCGCCGGGGGCGTCAAGATTGCGGGTCTAAACTTCTGGGTGAGAGGCACCAGGGCCGCGCGGGTCCCGTTCGAGCAAATTGGCCAGGGGTTGACGCCCTTTCCCTTCATACTGGTCCTCCCGCAGGACGTCCACGAACAATTGCTGATCGACCACCTGGACGCTCTGGGGGTCAGGGTGGAACGCCGGACGGAGCTGCTCCGTTTCGATCAACAAGGTGGGAACGTGCGAGCCACTCTCAAGCGGCCGGACGGCTCGGAAGAGATCTGCGAAGCGGCTTATCTGGCAGGCTGCGACGGAGCTTCGTCGACTGTCCGGGAACAACTCGCGATCGACTTTCCCGGCGGCACCTATGCGGGTCTCTTCTACGTCACCGACGTGGAAGCGGCCGGGCCGGCGACGGACGGAGAACTGCACGTCGATCTTGAAGAGGCCGATTTTGTGCTTGTCTTTCCCTTGAAGGGAAGAGGCCGCGTGCGCCTGGTCGGAGCCGTGCGCGACCCGCCGGATGGCGAACACGGCGGGCTGACTTTCGACTACGTGCGCGGTCGTGCCATCGCCCACCTGAGACTCAACGTCACCAAGGTCAACTGGTTCTCGACGTATCAGGTTCATCACCGTGTCGCGTCTCGTTTCCGGGAGGGACGCACATTCCTGCTCGGGGATGCCGCGCACATCCACAGTCCCGTCGGCGGCCAGGGAATGAACACGGGCATCGGCGATGCCGTGAATCTGGCGTGGAAGATCGCGGCCGTACTCAAGGGAGATGCCTCCGACAGGCTGCTGGATACGTACGAGCCGGAGCGAATCGCTTTCGCGCGTCGGCTGGTCGCCACCACCGATCGCATATTTACTCTGGCTACCAAGGAGGGCCGTGCCGCCCAGCTTTTGCGCACCCGGCTCGTTCCGCTGCTCGCGCCCCTGCTGTTTCGGTTCTCTCCGCTGCGCCGCTTCCTGTTCCGGACCGTGTCCCAGATCGGCGTCAACTATCGCGACAGCTCGCTGAGCGCGGGGGCGGCCGGGGAAGTCCGAGGCGGGGATCGCCTGCCCTGGGTTGAGATCGCGCCAGGAAATGACAACTTCGCACCGCTCGCTTCGCTGGAGTGGCAGGTTCACGGGTACGGAGAACCGAGCCGCGGCGTGGCCGAAGCTTGCGCCGAGCTCGGGCTTCCGCTCCATCTCTTCGCATGGGACCCGGAAATGCGGCGAGCCGGCCTCAGGCGCGAGGCGCTCTATCTCATCAGGCCGGACGGGCATGTCGCCCTGGCAGATCCACACTCCGACCCTGCACGTTTGCGTCATTATTTCGATAAACGCAGCGCTTTCGGGCCGGTGGCTAGTGCCTGACGAGCCCCAGCTCCCGCCCGGCATTCTTGAGCCCGCCTACCAGCGCCGCGCGATCCCCACGCCGACGAAGAAGTCGGGCGCCCCCTCGGTCAGGCCCGCGCCGGCACGGGCGTCGAGCTGGAGTAGCG
>JBOHRW010000107.1:0-9305 GCA_050732935.1 Gemmatimonadota bacterium | reverse complement strand
TATGAAGCGGATCGCCGCGCCCATGGTGGGCGGGATGGCCTCGGCGACCCTGCTTACGCTCCTCGTCATCCCCGTCCTCTACTCGCTCTGGCGCGAGCGCCAGCTCCGACGCCAGCCGAGGTTCGAGCGCGTCGAGGAGGCGCTGCATGACGAGGCGGCAACGACGGTGCCGGAGGAGATCGTGTCGAGCTGACCGAAAGGAGAATCAGCATGCAAGGAATGAACGGGATGGACGGCATGATGGGCGGGTGGGGCCCGGTCTGGATGATCGTGTGGCTCCTGATCCTGCTCGTCGTTCTGGCGCTGGCGATCTACGGCCTGGTGCGGCTGTTCCAGGATCTCGGCCGGCGGCAAAACCGAGGTGGACCGGGCGGGACGTGAACGGCCGGGCCGGCCTCGCCTTCGTCGCGGCGCTCGTCGACGTCCTCGTTCTCGCCGCGTGCGGGAACGGAGAGGCGTCGGAACCGCCGGTCTACTGGGACGCGCCCGCGTTCGCCCTCGTCGACCAGACGGGGGACACGGTGCGCTCCGGGGATCTCGAGGGGACGGTGTGGGTGGCGACCTTCGTCTTCACGAACTGCGCCGGCGTGTGCCCGCTGATCACGTCGCGCATGGCCGCCCTGCGGGACTCGCTGGGGGTGGAGGGATTACTTGGAGACGAGGTGCGGCTCGTCTCGTTCTCGGTCGATCCGGCCCGGGACACGCCCGAGGTGCTGCGGTCGTACGCGGGACGCTTCGGAGGAAGCCCGCCGTCCCGTTGGGCGTTTCTCACCGGGACGCCGGCCGACTCCATCCACGCGCTGATCCAGCGAGGGTTCAAGCTGACCGCCGTGCCGATGCCGCCGACCGGGGCGGACACGGTGGGCGGCTACCAGGTCAACCACTCGCCGCGGCTCGTCCTGGTCGATCGGCATGGAAGGGTCCGCGGCACCTATGACGCCACCGAGCCGGCGGCGATGGACTCGCTGCGGCGCGATCTCGGGAGCCTTCTTCGAGGGAGAAGACAATGAAAGCGCCGGGCGTCGAGAACCCCGACGATCGGAGGACACGATGAACAGCTCGAAGCGCAGGCGGCCGATCCTCCTCCTCGCGGCGGCGGTCGCGGCCGGGCTGGTCGCGTGGTGGCTTTGGGGCGGTGTGAGCGGGGATGGGCCTCCCGAGCGGGCGGCGCGACAGGCGTACGCGCCGGTCGCCGGGCCGCTCCGCTTCCCACCCGCGATGGCCGGGGCGCCTCCTGGGATCTTCGACCTCTACGAGTTCGCCGCGCGGCGGCCGGACGTCATGCACTACCTCCCCTGCTTCTGCGGCTGCTGGCGCGTGGGCCACGAGAGCGCCTATGACTGCTTCGTCGACGAGGTCCGCGCCAACGGGACGGTCGAGGTCGACGACATGGGGTTCACCTGAGGGATCTGCCAGGACGTCGCGAGGATCGCGATGGACATGAGCAGACAGGGTCGCCCGCTGACGGAGATCCAGGAGCACATCGACCGCAAGTACGCGAGCCAGCGGGAGAACCGGACCCCGACGCCGCTGCCGCCGCTGGAATGACCTCCGGCCTTCGGGAAGATCCTTTTCGCTCGAAGAAAGAGAGGGGGACACGGAAGTGAAGGAGATCAAGGCCTTTGTCCGGAGCGAGAGACTCGCTCAGGTGCACCGGGCTCTTCAGGATGCCGGCGCGGGCGCCGTGACGGTCCTCCACGTCCGCTCGATTCGCGGGCCCATGGATGCGGAAAGCTGGCCGGTCTCCCTCGAGGCCGGCGCCCATTACGCCGAGCATGTGAAGCTCGAGCTCGTCTGCCCCGAGTCCGCGTTGCCCGGGCTGGTGTCGATCATCCTCGACAACGCCCGTACCGGCGCCCCTGGTGACGGGATCCTCTATGTCTCGCCCGTCGAGCGGGCGATCAAGATCCGGACCGGGGCCGAGGGGAGGGAGGCCTTGGGGTAAGGGCCAGCCCCTTCCGCCTGGCTACACGTAGCGGAAGACTCGCGCCATCCCGCTCTCCATGTGGTAGAGGTTGTGACAGTGAAAGAACCAGTCGCCCGGGTTGTCGGCCGTGAACGCGAAGGAGATCCGACCCATGTGGCCGGGCACCAGAACCGTCTCCTTGAGGGCGCCTCCCACGCGGAAGAAATGACCGTGAAGATGCATCGGATGGTGGATGGGACTGTGGTTGACCATCGTCACCTGAACGTGTTCCCCTTCGCCGATCTCCAGGGGGGGTGCGTCGGGATACCGGCGGCCGTCGATCGTCCACTCGTCGGGCGCCATCATCATGCCCCAGGACAGGGCGAGGTCGAAGTGGCGGTCGGCACGTTCGTCCCCCGATAGCGAGATCTCCGTGGATACGAGGTCGGCCAGGCGCAGCATGCGGCCGCCGCCGGGCCCGGTCGGGGTCTCGCCAGGGGCTGCCGCGCGCCGCGCCGCGTCCACGTAGCGCAGAACCGCGCGTCCCGGCGCCGGCGTACCGAGCAGGCTTTCGGCGGCGATCGTCCAGACGCCGGGGTTGTCCGCCTCGATCACGACGTCGTACCGCTCCCCCATGCCGATGAGGAGGGCATCCACCGTGACCGGCTCCACAGGCCGGCCATCGGTATGCGTCACCGTCATCCGGTGCCCGGCGACGGCTACTCGGAAGAGGGTAGCGGACGCTGGGTTGACGAGGCGGAACCGCACCCTCTGGCCGTGTCGAACCTCAAATGTCGGAGGATCGCTGGGTGGGCGCCCGTTCACCAGGAGGTCCGCATAGTTGGGACGGGCGGGGTCGACGAGCATCATGCCGCCCCCACGGCCTTGCATCACGCGGTCGCCCATCATGCCTCCCTCTTGGCCGCCCATCATCCCGCGCATGCGCTCCATCATCCCTCCCATCCCCGATTCCGCCCGCGCCGAGGCGGGCTCGGGCTCCGTGGGAAGCCAGTCGTCGAGCATGAGCGTGTACTCGCGGTCGTAGGGGATGTGGGGCTCGCGTTCCTCGATGACGAGCGATCCGAGGAGCCCCCGATCGAGCTGAAGCCCGACGTGGCTGTGATACATGTACGAGCCTGCCGGGCTGGTGACATAATCGTAGACGAACGAGCCTCCCGGCGGCACGGCGGGTTGCGTGACTCCCGGCACGCCGTCCATGGCGTTGGGAACCGGCACCCCGTGCCAGTGGATCGTCGTCGCCTCGGGCAGGCGGTTCTCGAGCACGACGCGGAGCCGTTCTCCCTCGGCGACCCGGATCTCCGGACCCGGGAAGGTGCCGTTGTAGAGCCACGTCCTGTAGGTCTGGCCCGGTCCGATCTCGACCTCGCCCGGCTCGGCCACAAGCCGAACCTGACGGGCAGGCGGCCCGGTCGCCTCCGCCCGCCGGGCGGCCTCGGCGTAACGGGCATCGAACCCTGCGGGACGTTGGTTCGCCGCGTCTCCACGGGTCCCGCGATCCTTTCCGCAGGCGGCCGCAAGGAGCGGCCCCGCAGGGCTCAAGGCCAGTCCGGCGGCCACCGCGCGGGACAGGAACTCGCGTCTCTTCAGCGGCCAGGCGAGAAGCCTCACAGCGATACCTTACGCAAGCGGAGTGCGTTCGCGATCACAGAGACCGAGCTGAAGGTCATGGCCACGGCGGCGATCACCGGGCTCAGCAGGATCCCGAAGATCGGGTACAGCGCGCCCGCCGCGACGGGGATAGCGAGCGTATTGTAACCGAACGCCAGAACGAGATTCTGGCGGATGTTGCGCATCGTGGCCCGACTCAACCGCCGAGCCCTGACGATGCCCCGCAGGTCGCCCTTCATGAGCGTGACCCGTCCGCTTTGCATGGCGATGTCGGTCCCCGTGCCCATCGCGATGCCCACATCCGCCTGGGCGAGGGCCGGGGCGTCGTTGATTCCATCGCCCGCCATCGCCACGCATCGGCCTTCCCCCTGAAGCTGCCGGACCCGCTCCGCCTTGTCCGCCGGGAGCACGCCCGCCTCCACCTCGTCGATCCCGAGGCGCCGGGCCACGGCTTCCGCCGTCGTGCAGTCGTCGCCGGTCAGCATGACGATCCGGATCCCCATCTCGTGCAGCGCGTGAATCGCCTCCGGTGTGGATTCCTTGACGGGGTCCGATACCCCGAGAAGTCCTGCCACCCGCCCGTCAACGGTCACGAAGATCGCCGTCTCGCCGGCCTCCCGCATGTTCTCCGCCCGCGCCTCTTCCACCGGCTCGACAGCGAGCTGATTCAACAGCTTCCGGTTTCCAACTCCGACCCGCCGGCCGGCGACGGAGGCGACGACGCCCTTGCCGGTGACCGACTGGAATCCCTCCGGCTCGGATAGGGCGCTGGCGCGCTCGCCCACCGCGGCCAGGATCGCGTCGCCCAGTGGGTGCTCGCTGTTCCGCTCGACGCTGGCCGCGAGCCCCAGAAGCTCCTTCTCCGTCCACGGCTCGGTCGTGACGAGTGTGGTCAACCGGGGTCGACCCTCCGTAAGGGTCCCCGTCTTGTCCACCACGAGGGTGTCCACCTTCTCCAGCACCTCCAGGGCCTCGGCGTGCTGGATGAGGACGCCCGTCGTGGCACCGCGTCCCGTGCCCACCATCACGGACATGGGAGTGGCCAGCCCGAGAGCGCACGGGCAGGCGATGATGAGAACCGCCACGGCGGCCACGAGTCCGTAGGCCATCGGAGGCTCGGGACCGAAGAGGCTCCAGGCTCCGAAGGCCGTGGCGGCGACCACAACCACGGTGGGGACGAAGCGCGCGGCCACGGTGTCGACGAGACGCTGAATCGGGGCCCGGCTGCGCTGGGCCTCGCCCACGAGACGGACGATCTGGGCGAGGATCGTGTCGCCGCCCACCCGATCCGCGCGCATCACGAAGGCGCCGGTCTCGTTCACCGTGCCGCCGGTCACGCGATCCCCGTCAGTCTTGGCTGCCGGAAGGGGCTCGCCGGTGATCATCGATTCGTCCACGCGGCTCGCGCCCTCGAGGACCTCGCCATCCACGGGAACCCTCTCCCCGGGCCGCACGCGCAGTCGGTCCCCCGGCCGGACCTGCTCGAGAGGGACGTTCTCCTCGGTGCCATCCTCCCTCAGCCGCCGGGCGTTGGGAGGGGCGAGCGCGAGGAGGGAGCGGATGGCGCTCGAGGTCCGGCTGCGCGCCCGGAGCTCCAGAACCTGACCGAGCAGGACCAGCGCCGTGATCACCGCCGCCGCGTCGAAGTACACGTCGACGTCCCCGCTGGGGCCGCGAAAGGCCTCCGGAAACACACCGGGGACAAGGGTCGCGACCAGACTGTAGGCGTAGGCGGCTCCGACGCCGAGGGTGATGAGCGTGAACATGTTCGGTCGTCGGCTCACGATGGAGGCCCAGCCCCGTTGCAGGAGCGGCCAGCCTCCCCACAGGACGACCGGCGTGGCGAGCGTCAGCTCTCCCCACCGCACGAGCCCCCCGGGGAGCCGGCCGGTTTCCTCGAACCCGGGAATCAGGCGCACAAGGGCGAGGATCGCGATCGGGAACGTGAGGGCGGCGCTGAACCAGAAGCGCCGACGCATCGTTCGGAGCTCGGGGTCCTCCTCCTCCGTCGGCACGAGCGGCTCCAGCGCCATCCCGCAGTCGGGGCATGCCCCGGGGCCGGGCTGCGCGACCTCGGGGTGCATGGGACACGTGTAGTCCCCGACTCCCGGGTGGTCGGCGTCGTCTCTCCTCGACCGCGTGGAAACGGCCTCCTTGCTCGACATGGCGGGCGGGGATTCAGGTCGCATGCTACGAGGCCGCCGGTTCCCAGAGCTCGGTGCCGGCCGGAGCCCAGACCTCGTCCACTGCCCGCTGGATCAGGCCGGGGTTCTCGATCCCCTGGTTGGTCACCATGTCGTAAGCGATCTCCGCCGTCCCCCGGCACACATCGCAGTTCACCGCCATGAGGTCCTCGAAGCACTCGAGGTTGGAGCGGTGCACGCCACGGTTCACGCATCCGCACCAGCAATAGAGCTGGTTAAGGGTCTCGGGGATGCGCGTGGCCACCCAGTAGGCGTGTCGGACCCGGGGATTAGGGAACTGTCCGGGGTCCAGGACGGCCCCCGCGTCCGATCTGCCACCGGGAATGATCCGCAGGCCGTTCTCCCGCAGCTCGCCGACCTCCCACCCATCGCCGGCTGCGCCCGTAAGCCGCGCATATCCGAACGCTCCCACCGCCAGGACGAACAGGAGCGACAACCATTTCACCGATCCTCTCACGATCTCACCTCCGTGGTGCAAGGCGCGCCCGGGTTCGCCGCCCGGCGCGCTTCATTCTACGCTGAATCACCCGCTCGAGGGTGTCCGTCCGACCGGGTGGTTTCCTCCGGCTTGGGTCCCTGCACCTCTTCGAGGCGCGCCAGGCGGGTCCTGAGCCGGGCGATCTCCGCGGTCGCGGCGGAGATCGCCGAGGCTTCCGAGCCCCCGGCGCCCGCGCTTCTGTCCTCATCAGTCCTCCCGCTGGAATCCTGTCGGCCCATGCCTCGCATCATCCAGAGCATGATCGCCGGACAGGCGAGGACCACCAGAAACGGCAAGGCCACGAACAGCCATTCCCAGCTCATTGGTCCCTCCCACGGGAGCCCTCGTCATCGCCTCCGGTGTCCACAGGACCGCTCCCGGCGCCCCGCATCGGGCGGGTCTCGAGCTTCTCTCTCGGATGTTTGCAGTGGTCGGTCCCCCCAGAGGGGCGAAGCCCCGCGTCGCTTTCGTGGAAGGCGGGCTGCATCATCGAGGTGTCGGGCATCGCGTCCATCTTCTCCTTGCGTTCGTTCATCATCTCCATGCACTCCTGCATCATGCCCATCTCCATGCATTCATGCATCATGCCCATCATGCCGTGCATCGTGTCCATCGTGTTCATCATGCCGTGCATCCGGGCGTCCCGGCTCATCGCCGGCGCGCGATCGCCGTCGTCGGCACGTTCGGCCCCGGCTCGCACGCCCGACTGCTGGGCGAAGACGACGGGGGGAATCGCCAACACGCCGAAGGTCATGGCGGCGAGGGCCACCTTCAGTACGATTCTCATTGGTTCTCGCTCCTTTGCGTCTGATGTGCGGGAACCGGAGAGTCCGACCCGGCCGTGGGGCGGAGCTTCCAGATTCCCCGTCTTTCGCTCTGAATCCGTCGTCGGCAAACGACCTGGATCCGACGGGATCCTTGCTTCCGAAACCGGGCGGCGATCGCCGCCGCCCCCGTCACCGGAAAAGAGTCAGGCCCGTCGAGGGCTCAGGCGCGCGGAGGTGGAGTGAGAGGGTCGAGCGGGGCGCCGATCGGCTCGGAGAGGGGGAGCCGCATCGAAACACGGATCGGGGGTACCTGCGGCATGCCGACCGGCTCGAAAGCCGCGACGCCGCACGCGGAACCCGCCATGCAGGCGAGCATGGCTCCAGCGAACGCCATCGGACATGCGGCATTCCCGTTCTGGCAGGAGCGGAAAGGCCGCTCCGGGGGCGACGTGTCCTGGGTCGTCGTGGACGGAGCGGCACTTACGACGACGACGGTGGTCCCGGATGACGGTGGGATCGCCGGCCCCGAGCCGCGGGACGCCGCCATCGCGCCGGCCTCCATCTGGACCAGGAAGGCCAACGCGGCGAGCGCGGCCAACTGCGGCGTCTTCGTCAGGGATGCCATCTTCACCAACCGGAACATACCGGTGACGGATGCCTCCGACAACCAATCGTGGCTCCCCCTAGCCCCGCCGCCGGCGGCCGGTTCCGGATCCTTTCCCTGGAAACCGGGGTGGGGGTGGGTCGGCCGAGCGGAGGGCCCGCTCCTGCTCCCGGGGGCCCGCGTGGCGCACCCGTTCCATCACGCGGCCGGGGATGGAAGAATCGGGCGGGACCCGGATGCCGTCGAACCCTCCCGCAGGGCCGGTCCAGGTCACATAACCCCGAGGAGGTACAGGAGGCCGATTTCCACCAGGATCGCCGCGCTGATGCGCGGCAGCCGGTCGTGCCAGCCCTCGACACGGTGATGGAAGCGTTCGAACGTGGCGACCGAGACCAGCGTAAGGGCCAGAATGACCCCCGCCACAGCAAGGGCGTAGACCGTCATGACGCCCCAGCAGCTCGTCCGGCCGGCACAGAGGGCGAGCACCGCGAACTCCTCCTCGTGCGCGAATCCGAGGACGAACGCAAAGGCGGCGAGGCCCAGGAGCCCGGTCCTCTCTCTGGCGGTCCCCTCTCCCGGGGGCAGGTCGTGACGATGGCCTGTGTGCGCATGGCCCGGGGCCCGAAGCCATTGGACCAGACCCATCGCGACGAGGACCAGGCCGGCAGCACGCGTCACCCCGGCCGTCTCGGTGACGGCGAGCCAGCGGTCCAGGACGAGAACGCGGCCACCACCGCGAACGAGCTGACGAGATGGGCGCCGCCGATCAGCGTACCGGCAACCAGGCCGTTTCTCCATCGGCTGTGCCGTCCCAACGCGTTCACCGCCGCCACCGTCCAGCCGTGGCCCGGCTCCAGTCCGTGGAGCGCGCCGAGCGCGAACGCGGTTGCGTGGGCCGCTTCTGATCCGCCAGTCATCGGCTGCTGGCGGTAGGGTTCAGGATCGCACGACATCCACCGTCGACCGGCGACCGATAAGGGGCCTCCGCCTCCCGGGCCCTCCACCTCGCTTCGTCGTTTATCGGATGAGTCATCTACCTACGGCTCCGGCTGTCCTGGTCGCGAAGAGGAGCGGGACCAAGCCAAGGCTCGCGACCCAGTGCGGTCATGAGCACCGGCCGCAGCCGCAGGATCGACCCTTCGAGGATCGCCTCCCTCAGCGGTCGCCCCTCGCGCCGGAGCTGGTTGATGTAACTGACGAGGACCACCCCATTGAGAACGGCGACGCCGAACAGCGCGATGAACCCGACCGATGCGGGAACGCTCAGGTAGAGCCCCGAGAGCCACAGGGCGACGATGCCGCCGATCATCGCGAACGGCACGTTGAGGATGATGAGAGCCGCGTTCTTGAGGCAGCCGAACATGGAGAAGAGGAGCAGGAAGATGAGCAGGATCGTCACCGGCACGATGATCGAGAGCCGGCTCGAGCTTCCGCCCGCGTACACGCTGGAATGGTCGGGCCAGTACGAGCACATGCAGGAGGCGAACCGAAACCTCCGCTTCATGGTCCCGGTCGCGGTGGGGATCATCTTCCTGCTCCTCTTCCTCAACTTCCGTTCCGTCACCGAGAGCCTGATCGTGATGATCTCGCTCCCGTTTGCGCTGGTGGGAAGCGTCTGGCTCCTGTGGGCGATGGGGTTCAACCTGAGCGTGGCCGTGGGGGTGGGGATGATCGCGCTGGCCGGGGTGGCGGCCGAGATCGGGGTGGTCATGCTGGT
>JBOHRW010000106.1:0-27200 GCA_050732935.1 Gemmatimonadota bacterium | reverse complement strand
GAATCATAGAGATAGTTGTCGAGCCCGTGGATTTCGTGGCCGGCCGACTGGAGCCGGGGGACCAGGACGGTGCCGATATAGCCGCGGTGACCGGTGACGAGGACCCTCACCGATGGCCGTCGTTCGCCCAGAGATGCCACGGGGCACGGCCCGAATCCCAGAGCACCTCGAGCCGCTTCTTGTCACGCAGTGTATCCATGCACTGCCAGAATCCGTAGTGCCTGAAAGCCATGAGCTGTCCGTCCGATGCCAGTCGCTTGAGGGGTGCCTGCTCGAACATGGTCTTGTCCTCGTCGTCGATGTAGTCGAAGACTTCGGGTTCGAGGACGAAGAACGCACCACTGATCCAACCCTCTCCCGTCTGAGGCTTCTCGCTGAACTCGGCGACCCTGTCGCCGTCGAGCTCAACGTGTCCGAACCGTGCCGGTGGACGGACGGCTGTAAGAGTGGCAATCCTCCCGTGTGCCCGATGGAAATTCACGAGGGAGCGAAGATCCACAGTCGAGACCCCGTCGCCCCAGGTTGCCATGAACGTGCCGTCGTGCAGGTGGGGCGCCAACCGCTTGATTCGTGCGGCGGTTCCTGTGGCCTGACCCGTGTCGATGAGATCGACGATCCAGTCGTCCCGCTCGGCGGAGTGCTGGGCATAGGTTCCGTTGCCGAGGTCAACGGTCAGGTCGGCCGTCAGCGATGCGTAATCGACGAACCAGCGCTTGACGTAATCGCCCTTGTAGCCAAGAGCCACCAGAAAATGCCTGAAATCGAACTGGTGATAGTACTTCATGATGTGCCAGAGGATCGGCTTGCCGCCGATTTCGACCATCGGTTTCGGCTTGACGAGGGTCTCCTCCGCGAGTCGGCTTCCCACGCCTCCGGCCAGAATCGCGACCTTCACGGTGTCCTGCTCATCGCTTGCCGCAGGCTGCCGATCACGTCTTTCGGGGATTGGCTCGGGCGCGCATCCGGCAGGGGTGATGCGCACGAGCGGTGCTCAGCGGGAGGATGGGGATTCCGCATCTAGGACTGGCCGGGCACAGGCTTTCTCAGTGGGTCCCACAACCTGGTGAGACCCCGTTCAAAGCGATTCTACACCCCTGTCCCCCCAGCTCCTACAAGAAGCGGGCATCTTGTTTATAGCCCTGAGCCCCGACCAAGTCAAGCGTTTAGAAGCGGCCTTCTACAATAATGTCCCCACGTTTCCACTCGTCGGGAATGCCTGTAGGCTCACACGCCCGGCTCAGGAGGAAAAACAGCCCCCATGGAGGGCTCTCACCACCTCAAAACGCTCTTCCCGAAGTTCTGGTTTGCCTCCATCCGGCGATGGGCGTCGGCGGCCCTTTCCATCGGGAAGGTCTCGTCCATGACGGGCCCAGAACGCCGTCGGCGAAGTCGACGCCCCCGGCGTCGATCGGGACGTCCAGCCCGAGCTCGGCCGCGCGGTCAGGGTTTGGCCCCATCGCCAGTCGGCCGCGCGTGAAGAGGGCGTCGTGGGCGGTCACGAACACCTCGGGGACGGCCGCCTCCTCCTCCCAGGAGAGCCCGTCCGGGGCACCGATCGCCTCCCGCTCGTGGACGACCACGTACTCGGCGTAGCCCCCACCTCCCACCGTGATCCGGACGGCGCGCATGGTCGTCATCGCGCCGCGGTTCGGTTCGTTGTCGAGAAAACCCGCATCAGGCAGGAGGCGGTGTGACTGCGCTTCGCCGCGTGGGGCCTTAGTGGACGACCGTGGAGGACAGCCCCAGGCTGGACTGGATCACGAGATCGACGATGTCCCCCGGCGAAACCAGGACGTCGTCGCTGAGGTACGCGTCGCTCGAGCCGATCGGGTCGACCAGGAAGCGGAGTCCTCCAGTCACGGGCAGGCCTGGCGGCACTTCGAACATCTGCTCGGCGTTGGTCCTGACCGTCCCCAGCCGGATCGTCTGCGAGCCCGCCACCGCGTAGACGTTCATGTCCAGAAAGTTGTGGTTGGTCACCTGGACCGAGATGGGTCCCGTTGTCGCCGCCTGGCGCTCCTCGGCCGACACGCACCCGGCCGCGAGGAGGAGAGCGAGAAAGGGGATTCGGTGGACGGCTGCCTTCATCGAGGTCACGATAGCACGGGTGAACGTGGCGAGCCAATCGACGCGCTTCGTCCGGGGCCCCTCACCTGAGCCGGCACGAACGATCAAATTCTCCACGGTGACGCGGCGGGCCCCAACGACCATATTCCGACGGACGCTTCCTGCCACCTGGAGGCCAAGATGAGCGCCATGACCCGTATGGACGATGTCGGACGAAGGGGCGCCATCCAGCGACCTCGCCGGACATCTTCGATCCCGACGGCCGCCCGCGCCGCGCTCGCGGGTGTCCTCGTCGCGATCACCGCCTGCAGCGAGCCGGTCGGGGTCGTCACGCCCGAGGATCCCACTGCGGAGCCGCTGCCGCCCGGCTCGATCCTCCGCCGGGACGGGATCCTCTATCGCGCCGTTCTGACCTCCGCCCGCGAGGAAGGGCTGGGCGCCCTAGTCGAAGTGGTGAACGAGAACGACGAGCCGCGCACCTTCCGCTTCCCCGACACCTGCGTGGCGATGCTGCGCGCCTACTTCCATCCCAACGGCCCTCGGGCGTGGGACCACCGGCAGGAAAAGACCACCTGCGCGAACGAGGTCCGAGAGATCACGGTGATGCCCGGGGACACGCTGGTCGCCAAGCCCCGGGCGCTCTCCGTCGCCATACTGGGGGACGGCCTCCCCAACGGGATCTACCACTTCAGGGCCTACCTGATCCCGATCGAAGAACCCCCGATCGAGCTTCCGTTGGGCGAGGTCCGGCTGGCGCTGCCGTAGGGCGAGGAGGCTCGTCCCCTAGAAGCTGCGTGTGATGGCGGTCAGCCCGACCGTCGCCCCCACGTCGGGCTCGACCTCGGTCAGGCCGACGAGGACGCCGCCATCCAGGCGGAGCCTCCCACCGAGAAAGGCGCCGAGCGGGTAGCGAGCCCCGAGGCGAAGCTGGCCGCGGTCCTCGGTGCCGATCGGAGGCTCTCCCTGGACGTCGAGCCGCCCGTTCACCTCGCCCACGACCTCCATCCCGCCTGCATGCCGCCAGGAGACGGAGAGTCCGCCCGTCAGGACGTCGTTCTGGCGGTCGCCCTGGCGCGGAAGGGGCAGCACGCCGAGCCCGAAGTTGGCCGCGACCCGCAGGTCCCCGAGCGTCTTCCCGGCGAGCACGGTCATGAACCAGTCGATCGTATCGGTCCCGAGCCCGCTCTCGTTGCTGGCCGAAGGGAGGCGGGTGGCGACCCGCAGCGCGACGGCCGGCACGCGACGGGTCTCGCTCAGCAGCCGCAGCTTGGTGGCGATGACAGGATCCTCGATGTCGGTGGTCATGTCGCCGGTGAAGTCGAGGTCCTGGGTCAGCGGCGCCGGATCCCGATCCTGCACGCTGAGGAGGTTGAAGCCGCCGTCGATCTGGAACTCGGCGACGTTTCCCAGGCCGAAGCTCAAGCCGAGGTACGGAAGCCGGTAGAGGTCGCCCTCCAGGCCCGAGAGCGGGAAACGGCGGTCGATCTCGGCATCGACCCCGAGCTCGACCAGGATGGCCCCGGCGGGGATCGGCGTCGGATCCTCCGTCCGGAGCGGCCGTTGCTGGGCGCGGGCCAGCCCGGCTAAGGACAGGCCGGCGAACATGGCGATGAGGAAGACGCGCGCGAGCACCGGGCGCGCAAGATAGCGTTGGTCGGCCGGCGTGGCGGCCCCTACGTTACGCGGCGGCATGACGGACCCCACCCGCGGCAGCGCCTGGCGGACGCTCCTGATCCATCACGAGCGCGTCGCCGACCTCCATCTCCGGGACCTCTTCGCCGACGAACCCGCGCGCGGCAAACGGCTGGCCGCCGAGGCAGCCGGGCTCTATCTCGACTACTCCAAGAACCGCGTCACCGACGAGACGATCGGCCTGCTCGTGCGGCTCGCCGAGGAGGCGCATCTCGCGGAGCGGATCGAGGCGATGTTCTCCGGGGAGCCGATCAACGTCACCGAGGATCGCCCGGCCCTCCACGTGGCGCTCAGGGCACCCCGGGACGCGGTCATCGAGGTCGGCGGCGAGAACGTCGTCCCCGAGGTCCACGCGGTCCTCGACCGGATGGCCGAGTTCACCGACCGGGTCCGGAGCGGCGGGTGGAAGGGGCACACCGGCCGTCCGATCCGGAACGTCGTCAACATCGGGATCGGCGGTTCTTCGCTGGGGCCGGCGATGGCGGTCGACGCGCTGCGTGACTACTCGCGTCGCGACATGGTCTTTCGCTTCGTCTCCAACGTCGACGGGACGGATTTCGCCGAGGCCACACGCGATCTGGAGCCGGCCGAGACCCTCTTCATCGTCTGCTCCAAAAGCTTCACTACCCTCGAGACCCTCACCAACGCGCGCACCGCGCGTGACTGGCTCCAGGACGCGCTCGGGGACCGGGCCGCCGTGGCGCGCCATTTCGTGGCCGTCTCGACCAACGAGGAGAAGGTCCGGGAGTTCGGGATCGACACGGCCAACATGTTCGGGTTCTGGGACTGGGTGGGCGGCCGCTACTCGGTCGGCTCGGCGATCGGGCTCATCGTCATGATCGCGATCGGTCCGGAGCGCTTCCGCGAGTTCCTGGCCGGGTTCCGGACGCTGGACGAGCACTTTCGCAGGGCGCCCTTCGACCGCAACCTGCCCGTCCTCATGGGTCTCCTCGGCGTCTGGTACAACAACTTCTTCGGGGCCGAGACGCATGCGGTCCTGCCGTATGGCGAGTACCTGCGCTCCTTCCCGCGCTATCTGCAGCAGCTCGACATGGAGAGCAACGGCAAATCGACCACCCTCGAGGGCGGTTCCGTCACCTGGCAGACGGGACCGATCGTGTGGGGCGAGCCGGGGACCAACGGCCAGCACGCGTTCTACCAGCTCCTCCACCAGGGAACGAAGCTGGTCCCGTGTGACTTCATCGGATTCTGCGAGCCGCTGAACCCGCTGGGTCGCCACCACGACCTCCTGATGGCCAACCTCTTCGCACAGACCGAGGCACTGGCCTTCGGGAAGACGGCCGAGGAGGTCGGCGCCGAGGGTGTCGTCGAGGCGCTCGTCCCCCATCGGACGTTCGAGGGGAACCGGCCGACGAACACGATTCTCGGCGAGCGGCTGACCCCGGCGGCGCTGGGGACGCTGATCGCCCTCTACGAGCACAAGGTCTTCGTCCAGGGCTCGATCTGGCGGATCGACTCGTTCGACCAGTGGGGGGTCGAGCTCGGCAAGCGGCTCGCCGACCGGATCGTCCCCGAGCTCGAGTCCGAGACCGCCCCCGAACTCGACCACGACGACTCCACCAACGCCCTCATCCGGCGCTACAGGGACACCCGCGGCACGGGTCGAGCGAAGCGAGGGTGACGTCCCCGACCCGGCTGATGCCGCTCTACGGCGGCCTGCTGGCCGCGGCGGTCGGCATCTTCCTGCTGATCCGGTGGTATGGCGAGACCCTGGTGGCGGGACTGCCGGCCTCTGCCGCGCCCGTCGTGGGCGCCTCCCCGGCGGGCGACGTCCTTCCGCACGTGCTGCTGGCGCTCGGGGCGGTCATCCTCATCGGGCGGGCGCTCGGCCGACTGCTGCGACCCCTCCGTCAGCCGCCCGTGATCGGCGAGATCCTGGCCGGGATCCTCCTCGGGCCCTCGCTCCTCGGGCCCAATCTGTCGTCCCGGATTATCCCGCCCGACGCGGCCTCCGCCGTCGGCGTGGTCGCCCAGCTCGGGGTGATCCTGTTCATGTTCATCGTGGGCCTCGAGCTCGATCTGGGGTTGCTCCGCCGCCGCGCACCGACTGCCATCGTGATCTCTCACGCCGGCATCGTGGTCCCGTTCCTGCTCGGCGCGGCGACCGCGGCCATCGTCTACCCGCGCCTCGCGACCGAAGCCGTCTCGTTCACCATTTTCGCCCTGTTCCTCGGCATCGTGATGGCGATCACCGCGTTCCCCGTCCTCGCCCGGATCCTCACCGATCAGGGTCTCGAGCGAACGCCCCTGGGCACGCTCGCCCTGGGTATCGCGGCCGCGCGCGGCCTGATGGAGCTGATCGTGCTCAACATCGGGCTCGAGCTCGGGGTGATCTCCCCGACCCTCTTCTCCATGATGGTCCTGATGGCGCTCGTGACGACGATGAGCTCCGCCCCGGCGCTCTGGCTCTTCCTCGGAAAGCCGTCGCGAGCCCACAAGCCGCTCGACGCGGAGCCGGTGTTGCCGGCGGTGAAGTGAGCTGTCCCCCGGAAGGACGCGAATCCGAGCTCGCGCCTCGCGTCAGCGGGCGCGCTCCAGCCAGCCTCCCGTGAAGCTGGCCCGGCGGAGGCCCTCGACGAGGTAGGGACATTTCCGCATCAGCCCCCAGACCAGCCCCGACAGGTGGTTCTCGATCATCGTCACGATCGGTCCCTGATTGAGGCCGTAGTGCCAGCGCGAGACCCAGCCGTGGCGCCCCGCGGCCCCCGGAAAGGTGGGGTTGTAGGTGGCGCAGAAGCCATACTGGTCCTCCCCCCGCAGCCGCGGGTGGTTCATGCGCTCGATCGCCGGCATGACGGCCTCCGGCGCGAACGGCAGCGAGGCCACGACCGCCCACGGCGCGAGCGTCCCGTCGTCGGGACCTTTGGGCGCGCCACGCGCCACATATCCCCAGAAACGACGCCGGCGGGCGGCGACCTGGTGGCGCGCCGGACCCGGTCCTTCGCAGGCGGTCAGGCCCCACGCGTCGGCGCCATAACCCTCGAAGCCGAGCGGATTCTCGATGGCGTAGCGCTGGTGGACCAGGGTCGCGCGGCGGCTGTTCTCGAAGTAGTCGATCCGGCGCTCGCGATTGCAGGCGTCCAGGATCCCCCGGAAGTCGATCCAGACGTGGGAGAGCTGGTGGATAAACAGTGGACCCGCATAGAGGTACTCGATGTCGTAATGCCGCTCCCAGCTGTAGGTCTCGCACCACGCGGTATAGCTGTCGGGTGGAATGGGGTGGGTCGGGCTGCCCAGAGCCAGTATGTAAAGGAGGAGCGCCTCGTCGTAGCCTTCCCAGCGGTAACGCAGGAAGCCATGCTCGGGCCTCCATCCGTGGCTGAGGGTACGGCTCCGCCCCAGGGCCCACTTCCAGTCGACCCGCCGGTAGATCTCGTCGACCTTGTCGCGGAGCTCGCTCTCATCGGCGGCCGGTCCATCGAAGTAGGCTGCACAGGTCAGCATCCCCGCGACCAGAAACCCACTGTCGACCGTGGAAAGCTCCGAGTTCCAGACTCGCCGGCCGCTCTCGCGGTCGAGAAAGTGGTAGAAGAAGCCCTTCCAGCCGGTCGCGTCGGGCTCGCGGCTCTGGGGAGCGCCGTGGAAGAAGCGCACGGCCGCGAGCGCGCGGGCGCGCGCCTCGTCGCGCGGCAGGAGCCCGCGCTCGACCGCCACCGGGTAGGCGGCGAGCCCCAGCCCGACCGCGGCGATCGAAACCGGCGAGCCCGGCCGCGAGGAATCCTGGACGAGCCCGTTGGCGGAGTTCGTCTCATGGACGAAGTAGTGGAAGGTCTCCCGCTGCAGGCTCAGGAGGAGGCGTTCGTCTCCGGACATGTCAGCGACGGAATTCGACCGCGTTTGCTGGCCGGATCAGCCCTCGAACAGCTCCGACAGCCCCAGCCGGAAGCCGGGCAGCACGGGCTCTCCGTCGAGCTCATCGTCTCCCATCAGCCATTGGACGTCGTTTCGCGAGCGATACACGGTGACGCTGTGAGAGACGGGCTCCACCACCCAGACGGGCCGTGTGCCGGCATCGAGATAGTCCATCACCTTCCCGTGGATCTCCACGACGGTGTTCGAGGGGGAAACGATCTCCACTGCCAGATCCCTCGAACAACCTGCCCGCGAACGAGTTCCATCCGCGATCCGTCGTCCGGGAGCCGCTCGAACTCCTCGATCGTCAGAAGCCGGGTCCCCGTATCCGTCTCCGTGCCCATCTTCGGCCAACGTAAACGGGCGGCAAAAGGCACGCCACACAGAGTCTCGTGGCTTAGCGACCGATTTCTGGGATACCCGGACCTCGGCAAATCTTGCGGGCGAGACCATCCAGTATTTCGCTGTGGCGAGGGACCGCTTCGACAGCTCCATTATTGGCATTGCACCAAAGGGAGTGCGAACGCCCTTCGCGGCGAGACCCATTCCGCGCCTGACCTGACCGTGAACTCTGGCGGTAGCTTCACGCGCGGCTATCATTTGACCGGTGCGCGGTGCCGTCTACCCGAAAGGAATCCCATGATGCACGACACATTCGAGACCCTCGCGCCGCTCGAGATCAACGGGCGCGAGTACACCATCCGCAGCCTGGAGCGCTTCGGGGCGGCGGGGCACGACCTGACCCGGCTTCCGTATTCGCTCAAGATCCTGCTCGAGAACCTGCTCCGGAACGAGGACGGGGTCGCGGTGACCGCGGACGATATCGAGGCCATGGCCACCTGGGACCCGGCCGCCGAGCCGTCCCACGAGATCGCGTTCATGCCGGCCCGGGTGCTGCTCCAGGACTTCACCGGCGTCCCGGCGCTGGTGGATCTGGCGGCCATGCGGGACGCGATGGCCGAGATGGGCGGCGACCCGGCGAAGATCAATCCCCAGGTCCCGGCCGATCTAGTCATCGATCACTCCGTTCAGGTCGACGCCTACGGTCGCGAGGCCGCGTTCCTGATCAACGCCGAGCGCGAGTACGAGCGGAACCACGAGCGGTACGCCTTCCTGCGCTGGGGACAGAGCGCCTTCGACAATTTCCGCGTGGTGCCGCCCGACACCGGCATCGTGCATCAGGTGAACCTGGAGTATCTGGCCAGGGTGGTCTGGGACCGGGACGAGGGCGGCACGACGGTCGCCTACCCCGACACGCTGGTCGGGACCGACAGCCACACCACGATGGTGAACGGGCTCGGGGTCCTGGGCTGGGGTGTCGGCGGGATCGAGGCCGAGGCCGCCATGCTCGGCCAGCCGATCTCGATGCTGATCCCGCAGGTCGTGGGATTCCGGCTCTTCGGCGAGCTCCCGGAAGGGGCGACCGCCACCGATCTCGTCCTGCGGGTGACCGAGATGCTGCGTGGGAAAGGAGTGGTCGGGAAGTTCGTCGAGTTCTATGGCGAGGGAATCGGCTCGCTGTCCCTGGCCGACCGCGCCACGATCGGCAACATGTCCCCCGAGTACGGGGCGACGTGCGCGATCTTCCCGGTTGACAGGGAGACGCTCTCGTATCTGCGATTCACCGGTCGCGACCAGCGCGTGGCGCTGGTCGAGGCGTACGCTAAGGCGCAGGGGCTCTTCCACACCGCCGACTCGCCCGAGGCCGAGTATTCGGACACGCTTGAGCTGGACCTCGCGACGGTCGTGCCATCGGTGGCCGGCCCCAAGCTCCCCCAGCGACGGATCCCGCTCTCCGCGGCCAGCGAGACCTTCGCGACCGACCTCTTCGAGATGTTCGGGATCGGCGCTGGCGAGGAGCCGACCGATCGGGCCATGCACCGCTGGGAGGCCGAGGGTGGCGACGCCGACGGGCCCGCGGTGGCGACCGCGGCTCCGGTCCGGGCCCGGATCAGCCTCGACGCCGAGACCCCGGACGGCGAGCCGACCGAGTTCGACCTCCAGCACGGATCGGTCGTGATCGCCGCGATCACGAGCTGCACCAACACCTCGAACCCGTCGGTCATGATCGGCGCCGGGCTCCTCGCGCGGAACGCCGCCGCGCGGGGGCTGAGCGCCAGGCCGTGGGTCAAGACCAGCCTTGCACCCGGATCCATGGTGGTGACCGAGTACCTGGAGGAGGCCGGCCTGATGGACGACCTGGAGGCGCTCGGCTTCCATCTGGTCGGTTACGGCTGCACGACGTGCATCGGGAACTCGGGGCCGCTGCCGCCCGCGATCTCCAAGGCGATCGAGGACCACGGCCTGGTGGCCTGCTCGGTCCTCTCGGGGAACCGGAACTTTGAGGGCCGCATCAACCCCGACACGCGGGCCAGCTACCTGGCCTCGCCGCCCTTGGTCGTGGCCTACGCGCTGGCCGGACGGATGGACATCGACCTGCAAGCGGAGCCGCTCGGCGAGGACCGGGACGGCGAGCCGGTCTATCTGCGGGACATCTGGCCGAGCCAGCGGGAGATCTCGGACACGATCCGCACGGCGGTCAAGACCGAGCACTTCCGCGCCAAGTACGCCGACGTCTTCGAGGGGGACGAGCGCTGGCACGCGCTGGAGATCCCGGAAGGGGACCGGTTCGAATGGCCGGGCGATTCGACCTACATCCGACGGCCGACCTTCCTGACCGACATCCTGGTAAAGCCGGAGGCGCTCGTCGACGTCGAGGGTGCGCGCGTCCTCGCCCTCCTCGGCGATTCGGTGACGACCGACCACATCTCGCCGGCCGGCTCGATCAAGAAGGACTCGCCCGCCGGCAGGTACCTGATGCAGCACGGCGTGGAGATCAAGGACTTCAACTCGTACGGATCGCGGCGCGGAAACCACGAGGTCATGGTGCGCGGCACTTTCGCCAACATCCGGCTCAAGAACCGGATGGTCGATAGGGAGGGCGGCTGGGCGCGGCACCTGCCGAGCGGCGAGGAGATGACGATCCACGACGCCGCCGTCCGCTACGCCGAGGAGGGCGTGCCGCTGGTCGTGATCGCCGGGAAGGAGTACGGCTCCGGCTCGTCTCGCGACTGGGCCGCCAAGGGAACCCTGATGATGGGCGTCCGCGCGGTGATCACCGAGTCCTACGAGCGGATCCACCGCTCGAACCTGATCGGGATGGGTGTCCTGCCGCTCCAGTTCCTGGGCGGCGAGAGCGCCGGGAGCCTGGGGCTGACCGGTGAGGAGACCTATACGATCCGCGGGATCGCCGACGGGCTCGCCACCGGAAAGCGGCTCGAGGTCACGGCTTCGGCGAACGGCTCCCAGAAGACCTTCGAGGCGATCGCCCGGATCGACACCCCGGTCGAGCTCGAGTACTACCGGCACGGCGGGATCCTGCCGTTCGTCCTCCGGCAGCTGCGGGCAGGCGCTGACCGATGACTTGGAGCCTTGCGGGCCCCGCAGCGTGACCAGACAGCGATCGGCTCAGCCTGACGGGCTCGCCGGATCCGTCGTGTTCAGCTCCCGCTCCCACGCCCGGAACGCGACCTCGTAGTAGCCGGGCGAGAAGAGGACCCAGTCCCCCAGCTCTCCGGGCGGCCGATAGTCGCCTGCGGCGTCCGCCGCCGGGGTCCCGGCGTCGACCGCCCGCCGCGCCGCCAACTCGACGTCGTCCAGCAGCGTTACGTAGGTCTCGAGCGCCTCGCCGTCGGCGAGCGATCCGTGACCGGGGACCCAGCGCTCCGCACGGTCGTCGAGGAGCGCCCGCACGTGGCGCGAGAGAAGCGATGGCGTCGCGTCCATGTAGTTCGGAAAAAGACCGTTCCACACGAGATCGCCGCACCAGACGAGGCGCGGATCCTCCAGGACGACGACGAGGTCGCTGCGCGTGTGTCCCGAGCGGGGCTCGATCCGGACCCGGCGGTCTCCGAGGTCGATCGTCACGGCCTCCTTTTCGATCATCCGGACCCGGTCGCTATCCAGCGTCTCGACCGCGGCCGACGCGTGTCCCCGCTCCCTGCCACTCGCTTCGAGATCCTCGCGCGTCACCGCAGTCGAGACGTAGATCGGTCCCGCCGCTCCCATCTCGTATCCGGCCAGCCCGTTGGAGTGATCCCCATGGTAATGGGTGAGGACGACGTGGGTCGGCCAGCGGCCGGTCAGCTCCCGGGCGGCCTTAGCCAGCCAGCGGGCGCCGTCCTCGGAAGCGAACCCCTCGACGACCAGGACCCCGTCCCGTCCGGCCACGATCCCGCCGTTCGAGAAGGTCCGGGTGGCATCCTCCCCGCCGGCCAGCGTCGTCGAGACGAGCGCCCACGCCCCTTCGGCCAGATTCTCGATCCGGCCCCACGGCTCCCGCCCGGCCACCGGTCCCAGCGGCACCGCCGCAAACAGCCGGCGCGCGGTCGCGGTGCCGGCGCCCAGCGTGAGCGCCAGGTGCGCGGCGCACGAGCCCATCGCACTCGAGCCCGCGATCCCGAAGAACGTCCGCCGATCGATCGCTTCCCGTCTCATGGTTCTCCTCCGGTCGAGTCCCCCGGCGCCAGGCCCAGCCGCTCCCGCATCGAAGGATAGAACTGCACGAACGCGTAGTCGAACGCGGCCTCGTCCCGATGGCACGAATAGCAGGCCGCCTCGCCGGGGATCAAGGACGCGGTCTCCTCCCCGCCGCCGAATCCGTAGAACCCCCAGCCGCTCTCGTGGAGGTCCCTCTTCTTGAGATGAACCTCAAGGAGCGAGATCTGGCCCTGGTAGAAGCCGCCCCGCGCGGGGTCGGCCTTCCGGACGGGATCGGCGCCGGCGAGGACGAACATGGTTCCTTCCGGAAACTCCCCCGTCTTCATCAGGTGCTCGTACGCCCAGGGCTGGATGTAGACGTTGAGGAAGCGGCCGGGAGGCTCGCCCGGTCCCGGCACCGTCGCAGACTCGGCGTAGGTCAGGCCCATCGAGGTCCCTGCCAGGACCCACGCTTCCCAGCCCTCCGGACGCATCAGCTCGCCCTCGGGGGTGAACTGGGGAAGCAAGCCGGCGGCAACGGGGTCGGCGGGCAGGGAATCCACGGCGGAGGCCCCGGGCGAGGCGCCCGCGTCGCCCGTCCCCCTGTTGCAAGCGGCGACTCCGAGGGTCAGAAGAACCGCTCCCAGAAGAGATCTCGTCATGATCGGCCTTCCTGTGAAAAGTTTCTTTCATGAATGGGCAAGAAAAAAGCCCCCCTCAGCGGGACGACTCGATCTCGTCCAACGCACACGCGGACTCCAGCCGGACCTGGTGCATGGGATCTCGCAGAGCGCCGAGAAGGGTGGGAACCGCCCGCTCGTCGTGGCTCTCACCCAGAGCGCCGGCCGCCACCACCCGGATCCGCCACTCCTGGTCCGCCATCGCGGTCAGGAGCGCCTGGAACGCCGGCTCCCGATCGGCGAAGGCCGCCAGCGCCTGCACGACCTCCGTGCGGACATCGGCATCCGGCTCCCGCTCCAACATCGCGACCAGCGCGGGGACCGCCCGGGCGTCCCCAATCTCCTCCCCCAGCAACCGCGCCCCCTGGGCTCGAATCGATGGGTCCTCGTCCGACAGGAGGCGCACGAGGCCGGGCACAACCGCTCGGGCCTCGTCGGCCCGCTTGCCGATCCCATCGATCGCCATGCTTCGCGTGTGGGAGTCGGCATCGTCGAGCGCCACGCCCGCCAGCGCCTCGAGCGCACGCCATCCTTCGAGCTGGCTCAGCGCCGACACGGTGACCGACCGGACGCCCATGTCCGGATCGTCCAGCATGGGGATGAGGATCTCGAGGCGCCTCTCGTCCTCGATCTCGGCCAGGCCCAGGACAGCCAGCTCGCGCACCTTGGGATCGGGATCGCGGAGGACGGCGGCCACGTGAGCAAACGCCCGCTCGTCACCGATCCTGCCGAGCGCGCGGGCCGCCACGCCGCGAACGCGCGGATCATCGTCCGCCAGGCTCTCGATCAGCGGCTTCACCGCCTCCTCGCTGCGGCGCGCCCCCAGGGACCACGCGGCGCTCTCCCGCACCCGCGCTTCTTCATCCTCCAGACTTGCGATCCACCTCGCCGTCTCGCGAGCCTCGGTGGTCTCTCCCCACAGATGGGCGGTAGCGAGCGGGATCACCAGCGCCGCCACGGCCCCGGTCAGGATGACCACCTGCCTCCGGCCGAGCCTCAGACTGCGGGACCCGGTGGCCAGGATCGTCTCCACGCGGTCTCGGAGCGTCGACGGCCGGGCCATCGCGATCGCCGCGCGAGCGATCGCCGTGTCCGCCATCGCTGGGAAGCCGCGCGCGAACTCGGTCAGCATCGCCGCGTACTCCGTCGCCCGGATCCCGTCCAGGAGGACGACGTCGTCGCACGCTCGCTCCTGCTCCACGCGAAGGCGCTTCCGGCAGAGCCACAGGAGCGGATGAAACCACCACATGGCCGACACCGCCTCCGTGAGACCAAAGGAGAGGCAGTCCACGCGCCGGACGTGGGCGAGCTCGTGGAGCAGGACGATCCGGCTCTTCTCCGGACCCCAGTCCCAGGCCTCGATGGGCAGGATGACGACCGGCCGAAGCACGCCCCAGGTCGCCGGCACCGGCACATGCTCGCTGAAGAGGATCCGGACGGGACGCCCGATCCCGAGCCGCTCTGCGATCCGACGGCTGCGGACGGCTTGAGGCCCCCATGGGTCGTGGACCGCATCCCGGACCAGAGCGCTCATCCGCAGGAGGTCGAAGCCGGCGCGTCCCATGCCGACCGCCGCCCCCACGGCCCACGCGCCCAGGAGGATCGCCATCCACGGAGTGCCGACCGGGCGCTCCTGGGGTCCGGCCATCGTCACAATGTCCGGAGCCTCGCGCCCCGGAATCTCTGCGGCGGTGGGATCCGCAGAGCGCGGCGCTTCCGTCCGAGCGGAGAAAGCGGGTCCCGCCGGAGCGTCGAGCGCGACACCGAATGCGGGCTGGTCGAGCGTGAGGCCGGCGGGTTCGCGACGGTCCGGGGCGGATGCATCGTCGAACACCGGGACGTTCCAGGCCGGCAGGGAGAGGGTCAGCGCGGGGAGCAGGACGGCGGCGGCCAGCGTGCCCACCAGCGTCGCGTGCCGGAGGGCCGCGGACGCCCGCCGAAGAAGGAGCGTCGTCACCAACCCCGCCGCCAGGACGAGCGTGACCTTGAGGAGCAGAGCGAGGACCGCCTCGTTCGCGGCCTCACCGAGGACGATCCATTCGCTCATTTGGACGCCTTCCGGCCGGCGCGCTCGATCCGCGCCGCGATCTCGTCGAGCTCATCCCGGCTGAGTTGCTCCGAGGACATGTCGAGGAGCGCGAGGATGGCGCGCGAGGGTTTGCCGCCGAAGAAGGTCCGGGTGAGGTGCCGGGCGGCCTGGCCCCGGGCCCGTTCCGCGGAGACGGTCGGCCGATAGATAAAGCGCGGCCCCTCCCGGCGGTGGGTCACGTAGCCCTTCTTCTCGAGGATCCCGAGCGTCACGCGGACCGAGTCGTGCGACGGCTCTCCCGGCATCCCGCGCGTGACATCGGCGACGGCGCCCTCCCCCAGGCGATAGAGGGCGTCCATGATGCTCCGCTCGAGCCGGCTGAGCCGGGTCTGGGGAGGCAGGTCGATCTCGTGCGTGGACACGGCTTCGTCCGTCGGATGGTGATTATGATCGGTCACGTCAAACGCGTCGAGCACAGTGAAAACTTCTTTACACTATATGCAGGACCCCGACCCGGAGTCAAGTCAACCCCGGCAGCTAACTTCCCGCCCGCCATGGATGCGCATGCTGATCCTGGGCCACGGCCGCGAGCGCACGGTCGACGAGTACGCGGCGCTGGCCGAGAGGGCTGGCCTGCGGCTCGGCGCCGCCATCCCCACAACCACGGGGACCCTGATCGAGCTTCGGCCCGGCGACTGAGGCGACCGCCGCCCCAGTGCCACTCCTGTCCCCTAGAGCCCTTCCGGCGGCCAGCGCTCCTTCCACGGCCGCGCTTCCTCGAGCTGAGCTGCCAGCCGGAAGAGCGTGGCCTCGTCGCCGTAGCGGCCGACGAACTGGACGCCGATCGGGAGCCCCGCCTCGCTCCAGGCGAGCGGCACCGACATGGCCGGCTGGCCGGTGACGTTGAAGAGTGAAGTGAAGGGCGTGAAGGCGAACGCCCGCTGGATCGCGGCCTCTAGCTGGTCGGCGGGGAAATCGAGCGCGCCGAGCTCGAAGGGCGGCTCGGCCAGGGTCGGCGTCAGCCAGACGTCGTGCTCGAGGAAGAAGCCGGCCACGGAGCGCGCCATCTGCTGGAGGCCCTGGAGGGCCAGGAGATAGTCGGCAGCGCCGACCTTCTTCCCGCGCTCGTAGAGGGCCCACGTCAAGGGCTCGAAGCTATGCGCGGTCGGGGACCGACCGGTGACCAGCGCGAGCCCGTCCACGCTCCACGCGCACCCGCCCGCCCAGAGCGCCATGAAGAGGGTCACGTAGCGCTCGGCGTCGAGCGGGGGGGCCGCTTCCACGACCGTGTGGCCCAGTTGCTCGCAGAGCGCGGCCGCCGCGCGGACGGCGCCCCGGCATTCCGGATGGACCGGACCGCCGAGCGGGGAGTAGTCGGAGAACGCCACGCGGAGCCGACCGGGGGGCGCGTCCACTTCCTCGCGATACGGCCGCCGCGGCGGGGGCGCGAAGTAGGGGTCACCGGTGGAAGGACCGGCGGTCGCGTCGAGGATCGCGGCCGAGTCGCGCACCGTTCGCGTCAGCGCGTGGTCGGCCACGAGCCCGCCCATGATGTCGCCGAAGTTGGGGCCGAGCGGGATCCGGCCGCGGGTCGGCTTCAGGCCGAACACGCCGCAGCAGGAGGCAGGGATCCGGATCGATCCGCCGCCATCGTTCCCGTGGGCGGCCGGGACCATGCCCGCGGCCACTGCCGCGGCCGAGCCCCCGCTCGACCCGCCGGCCGTCCGCCTCGTGTCCCAGGGGTTCCGGCAGGGGCCGAAGAGATCGGGCTCGGTCGTCGGCTCGATGCCGAGCTCGGGGGTGTTCGTCTTGCCGACCACGACAAAGCCGGCCGCCTTGAGGCGCCGTACCAGCTCGGAGTCCATCTCGGGGACGAACTCGGCCAGGAAGGCCGAGCCGCCGGTCATGCGGACGCCGGCGTAGGTGGCGGAGAGATCCTTGAGGAGACAGGGCACGCCGGTGAAGGGCCCGTCGGGCAAGTCCCCCCGCGCAGCCTCGCGCGCCCGGTCGAACATCGGCGTCACGACCGCGTTGATGGCCGGGTTCGTCCGCTCGATCCGCTCGATCGCGGCTTCCACGAGCTCGAGCGGGGTCGCCTTGTCCTGGCGAACCAGGTCCGCCTGTGCGGTCGCGTCCAGGGCGGCGAGCTCGGATAAGGCGGGCACGGGCCGGACCCTATCGTCGCCCGGAAGCCCGCGCAAGCGCGGGCCAGGCCGTCTGGCGGGTTCGCGGCGGCTACAGCGGTCGCCGCGGCAAGGTCAGCGCGGAAACCCCGCCCGGCAGTCCTGGACTTCCCACCCCTCGGCCGTGCGGCCGAGCGAGCAGTCGTAGCCGGTCGCGAAGCGCGCGCTCTCGACGTACTCGAGGTAGACCCGCGCGGTGTCGGAGTCGGGGAAGGTCGGCTGCTCGACGAGGAAGGCGAGCGAGGGAAGCCGGCTCAGGGCGTCCACGACTTGCCACGACCCTGTCGCGTCGCGACCCCGGGTGCAGTTGGAAAGCCGCGTCGTCTCGAGGCTCTCGGCCCGTAGCAGCCGCAGGAGATCCGGCGACGGATCGGAGTGCAACAGCCCGGTCCCGAGCCCGACGCAGTAGGAATCGGCGCTCGTCCCCAGCCTGGAGTCATTGTTGCGAAACACGTACTGAAGCGCGGCTGCCTGGACCTGGATGGCCGGCTCGACCGGCGAGTCCGAGGCCGCGGTGCCGCCGCTCGCGCAGGCCGCGGCCAGGCAAAGCGCAAAAACGGCCAGTGCCTTCTCGGCAAACATGAAGGTCACTTCCAATGGGGTGCAGAGATGCATGGAACTCTTGGCCCCCCGATACCCCGGCGGGCGAGACGCGGTCCGTCGAGCGCGGGGTGCTAGGGCTGTCCTCGCCTCGATGCGGGGCCCCGCGTGGCGGGCAACTGCCGACTGGCCGCGTCGAAGGGGACGGACCTCCGGAGGCTGTCCGCGACGATGACGGTCGGACCTCCGAGACGCACCGCGAGCCAGGGCGCTGCTTCCAGCGAATCGCCTCCGAACGCGAGCCTGAGGTCGCGGTCCACCTGGAAGATCCCGCGGGTCAACGGAGCGCCGTCCGGCTCGAGGACGTCCACCTGGTACGAGAGGCCATGATACAGGTAGAGAGTTTTCCTCTGACCCGGCTTGAACCAACCGGTGAAGGTCGTCGGCCCCCTGAGATGCGAGTCGGCGGTTGGTTCGATCGCGCATACAATCTCGCGATTCGTGTCGTTCCGGATCTCGATGACCCGCAGGTGCATGGGGCTTCGCTGAGTCGAGATCGGCGCGGCGCAGGCGATGCCGACGCACAGACAGACCACGCCGTAGGGCGAGCACTTCCCTCTGCTCACGATCCTCCACCCCCCGGTGCTCTTTCTCGGCCTGTGGACAGGGTGAGCCAGTGCTCCTGGCCCACGCCGTCCCGTACAAACCAACCCTACCAGGCTCGTGGTTTAACCGGCGGCAGGTCTCGCGCGAGTTCATTCTCGGAATCCGTACGTCCCGTACGGCTCGGTGCAGACCGGGTTTCCGTCGGGATCCAGGTGCTGTCGTCTCATGGAGCCGTGGAAGACGAAGCCCCAATCGAGATCGAACACGTAGAACAGTGAGCCCTTCCTTGTGCGCCGACGAGCGGCAGTCCGCTGTCATCCCAGCAAACGGTCCGCGCCTACGTCACGGGAATTTCCAACCGGGCTAAGGTCTCCCCGTCCGGAAATCGAGCGCGTTCACCACGTCCGCCACACAGCGCCCCTGATCGATTCCGTTCTCGATGTCGAAGCGGTAGTGGATGCCTCCGTAGAGCCGCGAGAACGCCGATTCCTCGGCCGCCTCGAAGAACGAGCCGAAGGAACGCGGCGCGAACCCCCGCTCGTCGTTGGTGTGATCGGTGAAGGCGAAGCCGTCGCCGAACAGGGCGGTCAGGATCGCGGACGCGGCCCCCGCATCGTTCGAATGTCCGGAGGCGTAGGCGGGAAACGGAGGCGTCACCAGGATCGACTCCCAGGCCGGGTCGATCAGATCATTGATGTAGGTCACCGGCCGGAGAACGTTGTAATGGTACTTGCCCGCCCAGCAGCTGATGAAGGCGTCCGACTCCCCGATCCCCACCCTGGCGAAGGCCTCGGCCGCAAGATCCAGCGAAGCGCCGAGCTGCTCGAGGGCCTGCGCCGTGATCGAGAGGGAGTGGCCGGCCGGAGTGCCGGACTCGCCGTCCAGGTCGGCCCAGTAAAGAGCGATCGTGCGCTGCTCCTCGGTCGCGTTGTTGACCGTCTCGTAGACCTCGAGCGCCTGCTGGTAGAATTCGGAGGCGGGGTCCTCCGAGTACAGAGGATGGGGCCCGGGCTCGCACGCCGTGGCGGCGCTCAGGACGAAGGGGCGCAGGCTCCCCCAGCAGGGCTGGACCGGCGCCAGGAAGCCGGGCGGCGTCGGGCTCCAAAGACCCGCCCCCGCGGGCGGCGTGTAGGCGCAATCGTTGAACTCCCCGTAGCCGTCGCTACGGGACCACTGCCAGATGGCCGTCGCCACGCGCTGGCCATGCGCCACGGAACGCCCGAAGAGCCGGCCCGGGATCTCGCGCCGGAAGCGGTCCTGAAAGGCATGCTCGAGCTCCCGGATGGCCTGCCGGCTCGCGGGGCTCGTGTAGAAGCGTTGCATGATTCCGGCCAGCGCCGCGTTGGCCACCGTCGGCCAGTGAAGCTCGTGGCGCGGCGTCGGGAAATCGGCAAGGCCGTTGAGCTGCCCGGCCAGCGACCGCCCTCCCGGGACTCCCGGAGCGACCGCCTCCCACAGGGTCACGCCGGCGTAGGCATACGCCCGGGCGGCCGGCGGGGGGAAAAGGCCTTCATCCCGTGTGAGGTCGAACGAGAGGCCGAACCAGGCGAGCGGCACCTCGGCATCATAGGTCTCGGCCCCCGCGGCCTCCGTCGCCAGGCCGGTGATGGGCGAGCCGTCGGGGGCCGAGTCGGCCACCCCGGAAGGCCCGGGATCGGCGCAGCCGACTGACAGCGCCAAACCGAACACGATTCCCCCGTGTGCGATCTGCCTGAGGTCGAGCATCCATTTCATGCGAAGGCTCCTCGAGTCGGGTTCCAGTCCGTGGTCGGCGCCTGGCGTCCCGCGGACAGCGTACACCTCACCGTCCGCGGGACCTCAGGATTCAGAATCTACTAGCCCTCTGTCCGGTCCGGGTCAGGCCGGTCGAAGACCGCCGCGGCGACGTTCTTGCAGCCACCCACGACGGGCGGATCCGGCAGGTTGCAGAAATCGGCGAAGGTGCTGGTCTGCACCGCCAGATCGGCTGGATCTGTCTCGGCCACACCGTGGTCGCGAAGAACCAGGTGGACTTCGGCGCGGTACGTGTTGTCGACGCCCGAGGGGTCTCCGACCCAGACCTGCTTCCCCTCCACGTCGTGACGCGCCAGCTGGCTCGAGTAGAAGGCCGTACCTCCAGGCGCTACGAAACCGCCTCCATTGACCAGGGACCCCTGGGCGCGCTGGCGACTCAGGTCGCTGGCGTCGCAGCTCCCGTCACATCCCTGAGGGCGGTCGAAGATGACCCACCAGATGGTATAGGCGTTGCCTCGGTGAGACCGGAGAAATCCTGCTCGACCGACAGGCTTTCCTTGGTCCTGGTGAGCGTGGCCAGGCCCGATATTCCGGAGCCACTCATCGGGAATTCGCCGATCGGCGCCACACTGACGAACACGGGAGCCTGGGAGGGGCTGACCGCGCTGCCGTCATCGATCGCCGACGGCGCCACAGGATCCATCCCTTCGCAAGCGACCACGTGGATGGCCGCCGCGATCATGCCGAACACCAAGAGCTCGCTTCGCATCGTGATTCCTCCTTCGAGGTTTGTTGAAAGCTGCCGGCGTCCGGGGCAAGGCAGGTCTCGATCCAGCCCGCCAGGCCTGCTCCGGTCACCGCCCCACCCCGGCACGTTGTTTACGACAAACGGTCGACGATCGGCTCACGGACATCGCTCGTCCCGCTACTACCTGTACAGCAAGCGGCTCAGGACTGGCTCACGCGAGCGGCTGAATCACGTGCCGGTAACACGAGGCATTGTTATCTTCAAATTTTCGAGCAGGAGGGTGGCCATGGGGCCCAACGGCTTGGAAATGAGCGACCCCCGCCAGGAAACGGTCACTCGCCTCCTGCAGGACCTGAAGGCGGGGGACCCTGGCGCGTTCGACGAGCTTTTCCCCCTCGTCTATGACGAGCTCCACCAGGCCGCCGAGCGACAGAGACAGCGCTGGCAGGGCGACGAGACCCTCAACGCCACGGCCCTCGTCCACGAAACCTACCTGAAACTGAGCGCCCAGGGGGCGCTGGACTGGCAGTGCCGGTCCCATTTCCTGTCGGTGGCCTCCAGAGCCATGCGGCAGATCCTGATCAACTATGCCAAAGCGAAGAAGGCCGAGAAGCGGGGCGGCCGGCGTCGACAAGTCTCCCTCCACGAGATCGAAGCCTCCCTCGCCGAGGCCAAGGATCCCTCGGAGGCCCGGGACGAAGCGCTGCTCGCGCTGGACGACTCACTGCGTCGATTGGCGGCGATCGACGAGCGGCAGAGCCGTATCGTCGAGTGCCGATTCTTCGGAGGGATGACGATCCGGGACACGTCGGAAGCTCTCGGGATCGCTCCCGCCACGGTGAAACGGGGCTGGGCGACGGCCCAGGCCTGGCTCTACCGGGATCTCGAACAAGCGCTCGAGGGATCGCCGTGACGGTGAGGGACCGACGCGAGGAGGTGGAGCGGCTGTACACGCGGGCCCGGGAGCTCCAACCCGCGGCCCGCGCCGCCTTCGTGCAGGACGCGAGCCATGACAACCCCGAGCTGCTGAACGAGGTCCTCTCCCTCCTCGAGCGGACCGAGGCGGCGGAAGGGTTCTTCCATAATCTGTCGAAGGCGATGCCCTCGCCCGCTCTCTCGACCGATCTGGCCGTGCCGAGCGAGGACCTGCCGGTCGGACAGGAAATCGGCCACTACCGGATTCTGGGACGCATCGGTGCCGGTGGGATGGGAACCGTCTACCGGGCTCGCGACACACGCTTGGGCCGCGAGGTGGCGCTGAAGTTCCTGCCGGCTCACCTGAGCGCGAGCCTCGATGCCGGAGAACGGCTCCTGGTGGAGGCCAAGGCCGCCGCGGCGCTGGACCACGGGAACGTCTGCACGGTCCACGAGATCGGCCAGACCGACGACGGCCGGCCGTTCATCGCCATGGCCCTCTACGAGGGCGAGACGCTGAAGGATCGGCTCCGGCAAGGGCCGCTCCCGCCGGAAGAGGCGGTCGGGATCGCCATCCAGATCGCCCGCGGGCTCGCGGCTGCCCACGCGCGCGGCATCGTCCATCGGGACGTCAAGCCCGGCAACGTCATGCTGACCGCCGATGGTGCGGTCAAGCTGCTCGACTTCGGCCTGGCCAAGGTGGCCGACGCGACCTTGACGCGCCCCGGCGCGACCCTGGGGACGGTGGCCTACATGTCGCCCGAGCAGGCGCGGGGGGACCCGCTGGACGGCCGGTCGGACCTGTGGTCCCTGGGGGTCGTCCTCTACGAGATGCTGGCCGGCGTGCGGCCCTTCCGGGGCGGGAACGACCGGGCGCTGATCCAGGCCATCCTGCACGAAGAGCCGGAGCCCCTCCGGAAGCACGCGCCCGATCCGCCCGAATCGGTGCAACGGATCGTGGACAGCCTTCTTGGGAAGAAGCCGGAGACGCGGTATGGGAGCGCCGGGGAGCTGCTCGCCAATCTGGAGCAGGCGCGATCCGGTTCCCCGGCCAAACCCCTCGCGTCCCGGCGCCGGTGGATCCCGCGAACCACCACGCGCCGCGTGGCCCTGGGCGTCGTCGGCGTGCTCGCCACGGTCGCTCTCTTTTCCGGGATTCGCTCGATTCGGGACGTCGATTCTCAGGTTCCCGCAGCCGACGCGACCGGCGCCGCGCCAGCGATCGCAGTCCTCCCCTTCAGCGTGCACGGGGAGGGGCTCGACATCTGGCGGGAAGGGATGGTCGATCTCCTCTCGACCGGCCTCGACGGGGCGGGCGGTCTCCGCGCGATCGACAGCCGGACCGTGCTGGCCCGGTGGAACGAAGAGGTCGAAGAAGAAGACGGGATGGCCGACCTGACGCGCGCCCTCGGAATCGCCCGGCGCACCCAGGCCCGCTACGCACTCGTCGGCTCCGCGGTGGCCGCCGGACCCCAGCTCCGGCTCGCGGCCGACATCTTCGATCTCGAGGGCGGTCGGTCCCTGGGGAAGGCGCTGGTGGAGGGGTCGCCCGACAGCGTCCTCGCCCTCGTCGATCGGCTGGGGATGCAGGTGCTGCGCGTGGTGTTCGAAGAGGCTCGCGAAAGGCTCCCCACGATCGACCTGGCCAGCGTCACGACCAGGTCGCTGCCCGCGCTCAAGAGTTTCCTCGAGGGCGAGGTCCGTTATCGGCGATCCGACTTCCTGGGCGCGATCGAGGCCTGGGAGCGCGCGGTCGCTGCCGATACGCTGTTCGCGCTGGCCTACTTCAGGCTCGGGGAAGCGTACGGCTGGGACGAGGGAGGGGTCCCTGGCAAGTACCAGGAGATGCTCGACCGCGCGCACGGTCTGGCGGACCGGCTTCCCGCGCGCGAGGCTAGGCTGGTCCGGGCCAAGCGACTCCGCCAGCAGGGATGGCTCGAGGGGATCACCGCCCTCGAGGAGATCGTCCGCGAGCACCCGGATGACGCCGAGGCGTGGTACGAGCTGGGAGATGCCTACTACCACCATACCGGAGCCATGCGGGGGCGGGAGGAAGCCGAGCGTGCTTTCCAGCGCGCCGCCGAGCTCCAGCCGGCGTCGGCTCCCTACCGCGCCCATCTCATCGACCTGGCGTTCGGGTGGCGCCCCGACAGCGCCCGCATCGCGCGCGAGCTCGAGGCCTACGGCCGCCTGGCCCCACAGGGCCAGCGGACCTACACGGGCGGGATCGCGCTCGGGCTCGCCTTCGGCGGCCCGGACGGGCGCGCGCGGGCCCGGGCCGCGCTCGACACACTGGATCCCAAGGTCGCGATCCCGGTCTACCTCGTCTTGCGCCATCCCCGGTTCGCTGCGGAACGGGAGGCGGTGTACCTCGCCTTCGGTTCGCGACTCCACGACGAAGGTGATCTCCCACGGTGGATACGCTTCCTCGATGTGGGTGCAGTGGACGGGCAAGTCCGCGAGGCCCTCAGCAGCCTCGATGACCCCCTGATGTCGGCAAACGTCCGCTGGTGCGGGCCCCTGCAGCTGTCCGTCCTGGGCCTCCCCGTGCCGGCCGAGATCCTGGAAGAGACGCTCTCCCCGAGCTCCGCCGACAGCTCCGCGTTCGACAGCCCGATCTGGGTGACCTGCGCCGTCGCCTACGCCACCGGACGCGGCCGGTGGAGCGAGCACGCCGCGCTTCTCTCCCACGCCCGGGAGAGGGCAAGGAAGGAGCTCGCCGCGGGCGACACGGCGAGCGCCCGGCAGTGGAACCGAACCGTTCTCGAGGCCGAGGCGCACGGGCTCTGGAGACGGGGCCGGAAGGCGGAGGCGCTCAGCAGCTTCGAGAGCCTTCTCTCGAGCCACACCGGTGCGAGCTGGGTGGTGTGGTACGTGGGCCAGCTGGCGTTCGAGCTCGGCCGATGGGACTTGGCGGAAAGGGCGTTCCGAGCGCGTTGGAACTTACATGAGCCGCCGGCCTATCTGTACCTCGGTCGGATCTACGAGCGGACCGGTCGGACCGCCGAGGCCGTGGAGGCCTACGAGTTCGTCATCCAAGCCTGGCGGAACGCCGATCCCGAGCTGCAGCCCCTGGTCGACGAGGCCCGCCAGGCAATAACGCGGCTGTCGGGCGCCGAGGACTAGCCAGTGCCGGGGGACAGGCCATTCTGAGCCGCCAGGCCATTCACACGGCCTGTTCTCTCCCCCGGCACCCCCTATACAACAAACCGGCCGCTATTGGCTCACCCGTACCGTGGCTGGGGTGACTGGTGTGGCGGGAACCTCAGGGAGCCTTCACGCCGAACAGGGGTTCCAGGCCGCTGGGAACCGACTCCGGGACGATGAGGAGCGCCGGGTCCAGCGCCGTGCCGGGGTCGGTGAGCGCCCTCATGAACTCCAGGATCGCCTGGACTTCCTCGTCGGTGAGCAGCAAGGGGTCTCGTACCAGAGGGTCCACGAGCGCGTCCGGGACGGCGGTATGCCGCGGCCGCACGCCCTGGTCGTAGAAGCGCACCACCTCCTCCAGGGTCGTGAACACGCCGTCGTGCATGTAGGGAGCGGTCAGCTCCACGTTCCGCAGGGTCGGCGTGCGGAAGGCATACCGGTCCGCGGCGCTCGAGGTGTGCTCCTCGCGCCCCGTATCGTCGCCGGGGATGACGGCCTTGCCGCCACCCTCCTGCGGGACGCCGAGGACGTGGAAGCGGAAGTCGCTGAACATGGGTCCGCCGTGGCAGGAGGCACACCCGGCCTTGGTGAAGAAGAGCTCCAGCCCCAGCTTCTGCTCTTGCGTCAGCGCCCCGTTCTCTCCCCGCGCGTAGCGGTCGAAGGCCGAGTTCCGGGTCACCAGCTCGCGCTCGTAGGCGGCGACCGACCGGCCGTAGGTGTCCATGGAGATGACTTCGGAGCCGGTCAATAGCGCCGCCTCCGCGGGAAACGCTTCCCGAAACAGCCGGACGTACTCGGCGATGCCACGCAGCCGGGCGACCACGCTGTCGCGGGCCGCCTCGGCCGGGTAGGCGTCGCCGGCCATCTCGATGCGGGAGGTGATCGGCACCCGCGCCTGCTCCTCCAGCCCCTGCACCCTTCCGTCCCAGAATTGAAAGCCGAGGTGGCTCGGCAAGCCGGTCTCCTCGGCGTTGAAGGCGGCATTCAGGACCGTCGGCGAGTTGCGTGGCTCGAGCTCGATCGGCTGGCCGGTCACGGCGGATGTGGAGACGACCCGGTTCGGGCCCAGCCCGACGCCGCTGACCCCGGCGCTGAACTGTCGGCCGTCGGCGAAGCCGAAGCCGGGATGATGGCACGTACCGCAGGCCACGTCCTTCTCGCCGCTCAGGATGGGGTCCGAGAAGAGGAGCCTACCGAGTGCGATGCGGGCCGGGAGGCGGGGGTTGTCGGGCGGGTACGGAATCTCGCCCAGGGCCCGCAGCCCGAAGCGCCGCCTCAGCTCATCGTCGGGCCCCGCTACGGGAGGCCCTGCGGGGCCGTCTCCGCAGGCGGCCATGACGAGAAGGAGCGTCAGGCCCGAAAGGAGCGGCCCCGTCCTGTGCCGACGTGTCATCGGGAAAGTGGCCGCCGGTGGCTACTCGACCACGATCCGACCGGTCATCCCATTGTGGACGAGGCACTGGTAGTCGAAGTCCCCGGCCTGCGCGAACGTGATCTGATGCGTGTCCCCCGCTTCGAGGTCCGAGCTCGCCGGGAAGGCTCCCCCGGCCCAAACGATGTTGTGGAGATTGGGCGCGGGCGACGTGTTCTGCCAGGTGACCGTACCCCCCACCGCCACCCTGGCCGTCAGCGGGATAAAGCGAGGCGGGGGAGTGTTCGAGGTGGTGACGGTCGCCGTCGCCGGCGCGGGGTCACTCGGGCCGCTGGGCCCTCCTCCCCCATCGCCGCTGCAGCCTGCGACGAACACGATCAGAAACATCTCGCAAAGCAAAAGTTTGTTGCGCATCGTTGAACCTCCCTTTTCTGGATCGGTTCGAAACACCGTTGAGACGAGGATCGGGACAGGCGCGACCCGCAGTGCCCCAGACTGCCTTTCCGCACCTGTCGATCCCCCGACACCCCTATACAACAAATCGGCCGCTATTGGCTCACTCGTACCGTGGCTGGGTCCGGCGCCTCACACCGCCCGGCGGGCTCGGGTCCCGGTCGCGCTGGCGCCCGGCGAACCGACCCGATACCGTTTCTGCCGATCACGGAGGCCCCCACCCCGCATTCTCCCGGAGGTCCGATTCATGAAACGCTCGTTCCCCACGCTCGCCCTCGGCCTTTTCCTCGCGGCGGCCCCCGCGGCCGCCCAGGAGGCCACGACCACCCAGCCCGTCTCGCGGCTGGAAATCCAGCCCGCGCGGGTCGAGGTGACGGTCGGAGACACGGCCCGCATGACGTCGACCGCCTACGGTCCCGAAGGCGAGGCCGTCGACGTTCCGATCCTCTGGTTCACTTCCTACGAGATCGGGACGGTGGACTCGACCGGGCTCTTCGTGGCCTACCAGCCGGGCGAGCAGGTGATCGGGGCCTTCGCCGGGGGCCAGAGCGCGTCGGTCCCGGTCGTCGTCCATCCTCTCCCCGCGGCGCGGATCGAGATCGACGTGCCGGCGACATCGGTGGCGGCCTCGTCATGGCTGCCGCTCACGGCCAGCGCCTTCAACCGGATCGACGCCCCGGTG
>JBOHRW010000105.1:0-11260 GCA_050732935.1 Gemmatimonadota bacterium | reverse complement strand
GTCCCGGCCACCTGGGGAAACTCGGGCGCCATGGGGCCGCCCCCTCCGTCGCTGCCACCACAGGCGGCGGTAGCGAAGGGAGCGATGAGCAGAATTGCGAAGCTCCAGGGCGTGCGCTGGGTACCGAGAGTCAGGCGTGAGCCAGGGATGGGGCTCGAGTTCATGGTCACCTCCGCGGCCCGAGGGATTGTGGTCAACCTGCGGAGGAGTGTACGCAAGGAGTGTGACAATGGCGGGGGTCTGTCCGGCACTACCTCGGCGCCGTGACCGAGCCCCCGGGAGGATCACAAGGCGATGATTGGCTAGTCACCCCTAGTCGCTCCAGGCTGTCTTCGTGTTTGCAGCGGAGATCTCGTCCGAGAGCCCGGACTACCTGGCGCGCGGCGTGCGGCGGCTCGACGGGAGGAAGCTCTTGTGGCCGGAAAAGCAAAACGTCGAAATCGGATCGAAAAGGAATCGCGCTGGGGAGCGGCTGGCGTGAGATCGATCATGGGGTGGCCCTCCTTCCGGGATCGACGTCCACGACGACAGTATAGGAGGGGGGTGTGACAGTCTGGTTCAGGACCACGGAAGGTGCTGTGCCCTTAAGTTCTCAGCCCACGCTCCTTCGGTAGGCCCACCCCATCACGTCCGGGTCGCGCGCGTTCGGCGTGCACAGAAGCTCTGCACGGGGACGGATGCCGACGCGGCCGAGGTCCAGCCGGTCGGCGTCCCAGCAAGTCAGCACGGTCGGATCGCCCTCCATGAGTCCCTCGCTGTGGTCGCGGCAGGCGATCATCAGGATGTCGAGTCCTTCGGGGTCGAGCTCGAAGGCCGTTCCGTGGAGATCCTCGGCCAGCCTGGCCGCTCGTGGCCCGTGAAGGGGCACCTCGACGACATCGGCCCGAGCGCCCGTGGAGGACGCCAGCCGGAGCCCATTCTCTTGGACCCGACGCCAGTGGGAGATCCCGTGAACTCCATGCCAGTCCAGCGCGAACCGCCGGCGCAGGTGCTCGATCAAGGACGTGTCGATCATCCGGGGCGAATCCTCGCCGCAGGCACGGGGGCCGGATCCGTCCCTATCAACACGTCGCGATCCCAGTCCGATGTCATATCACCTCCGCGAGCCGGCCCATCGCGCCGACCAGCTGCTCGAGCTCGTCGACGAGCCAGACGGCGTCGTCGCCGAGATCCCCGCGTCGAGCTCGAAAGGCCTCCACGAGGCTGCGGTAGTACCAGAGCTGGTCATCGCGGGTCGCATTGAAGCGCTTCCAGAGAGCGTCACCGTGCCGACGCAGGTCGGCGACGATCGCCCGCGCATTGTCGACCTTGTCGGCGCAGCTGACCCGGAGCACGGAAGGTTCGGCCTTCGCCAGGTGGGCGATGTAGTGCTCCTTGCGCTCGCGCCAGTTCTCGGCATTCCGCGCGGGAGCTTTGCCCGATGACTCGTCCGGAAGACCATCGCTGCAGGCACTGACGATCTCGAGCACGCGGGCACCGAAGCGTTCCTCGATCTCCTTTGGGGTTACACACTCTGGGCGGTCCTCGAGCACGTCGTGGAGCAGGGCCGCGACCGCATCGTCCTCGTCGCCACCGGCCTGCAGGACGAGCCCGCAGACCGCGAGGAGATGTCCGAGATAGGGGATGTCGGTTTCTTTTCGCTTGTGGTCCGCGTGACAGCGAGCGGCCAGCCCGACGGCCTCGAGAAATCGTGGACCAAGCGGGGAGGTCACGTCACCAGCGTTCTGTGGCTCAATGCTATTCCGCAATGACCCGGACCCGCCCTGGCCGAGCGGCGGGACCTCCCTTCTTGATCACGATCTCCACGTCGCGCCCCAGGGCATTCAGGAAGCGGAGGATCCGGTCAGTCGAGAAGCCCCCAACCTGGTTCGCAGCGCCATTCCTCCGGCACTTGTGCGCCTGAGCTGTGAAGCCAGGCACGCACCAGATGCGGTCATCCTCATCGTTGTAGTAGCAGGCCTGGAGCCTCCGCTCGGCCAGTGGGTGCCGGCAGAGCGCGCAGCGGTTCCAATTGTCGCACTGGCAGAAGACAGGGACGAGGAGGTTCCGGAACAGCGGATGGTCCTTGAGGCACACCCCCCGCCATTCGCCGCACCGGGGACAGCGCTCGAGCCCGGTGGGAACCCCCTCGGGCCGGATCCCGCCGAACCGGGCGGCTTCCCGGTCGGTCACCGTCCGTCCGCCCTGCAGGAGGTCGCCAAGCGCGTATCCTTTCGGGTTGTAGCGCCGCATGTACTCGTCGAGGGAGGCCTCGCGGAGCTCGAGATCGTCCGTCCTGGGGATCGCGACGGCCGGCCGCAGCATGTCCTTGACGACACCGTGGCCGTGCTGAGGACGGATCTGCACGGCTTCGATCGTGCCATCGGGGAAGAAGGCCCAGGGCGGTCCCTGGCTCCGCGACCAGGAATGTCCACAGCCGGTTGGCGTGCGCCTGGCGGATGGCCAGGGTCAGCTGCTCGTGTGGCGCGGCAGGAGCAGAACGTTGTAGAAGTTCGCTTCGACCCGGGTCACCACATAGGGTGTGCCGTCAAAGCCGGGGAGGGGTGCCTCCATGGGAGCCTCCTTTCGCAGAAGTCTCGCGCCTCGCTCGCGCATGGCTCCGGGCCGTGACGGTCCGGACGGCTTGGCCACCGTTGGGGCTTCGGAGCGAAGCCCTCAGGACGACGGTTGGCGCACGGGTCAACGAGCCGTTTCTCTCGCCGTGCTCTCCATGCCGGCGGCCGAGGCGCAGGCCGCCTGAGGAGCGATCATTCTAAGCGGACCCACTGACAACGGCACAGGTCAACCGCCGGAAGCACCTTGCCGCCTGCGCCGATTGTCCATTCTAGACAAAACGTCTAGATTGACAGACGGAGGTGATCATGAAAACCGTATCGGCCACGGAAGCCAAGCAGCGGTTTGCAGCGGTCCTGGATGCCGCCCAGCGGGAGCCCATCACCATCCGCCGTCAGAATCGGGAGGTGGCGGTGCTACTCTCCACCGAGGAGTACCAGCGACTTCGCGCGCTCAATGTGGAGGAGTTCGAGCGCTTCTGTGACATCATAGCGAAGCGCGCGGCAGCGCGCGGACTCACCGAGGATAAGCTGGCCGAGATCCTCGCGGATGAGGGCTAGGGAACGGGTCGTCGTCGACACCGGTGTCCTCATCAGCCGGCTCATGCTGCCAAAATCCGTTCCTGCTCAAGCCGTCAGCAAGGTTGCGAAGCACGGTCAGCTCCTCGCATCGGCAGCCACCCTCGAGGAACTGACCGACGTTCTGGCCCGTCCGAAGTTCGACCCGTACGTCACGGTTACCGAACGGCAGAAGTTCCTGCGACTGCTCGGTCGTCTCGTGGAGCAGGTGCCGATCATCCACAGGGTCGAGGCGTGCAGGGATCCCAAGGATGACAAGTTTCTCGAACTTGCAATCAATGGCAGAGCTGACGTGATCGTGACCGGCGACGACGATCTCCTCGTACTGAGCCCATATCACGATGTTCCGATCATCACGCCGGCTGCCTACATGGAACGAGACTGAGGGCGGACGCCACCCGCCAGTGGAGGGCAGCGGCCACACCCATATCAGCCGAGGAACGCGCCTATTTCCGAGAACCCCTCGGCATCCCGAAAGGCGCTTGCACGAGCATCTCGAAGATGGTCGCGAAAGTGCATTCGTTGAGGGACAGGACCAGTTGCTTTCCCAGCGGTGCTTGCTCTAACTATCGGGCGGCTGATCAACGGCTCCGTTAACCTGCCAGTCGCTCATCAGAGCCAAGCACGCGTCCTTTACTGCGTTTCCCAAACCTCTCGTCGACCCGCTGTCGATCGCATCTCCGTAGCTATTGAACAGAGCGTACTTGTTGTCCCTTCGGATTATTCCCTTGCCTCCTTCGTGATCAAGAAGGACCACATAATCTGCCCGGTCTTTGTTCATCGTCACGGTCACTTCAGGACACCGCTCCCCAAAGGTCTTGATGATCTCAGCCGTTTGCGGCCTGGCCCCACCCCTGAAGCCGCCCGCAACACCATCCTCACCGCCAGCGAAGCCTCCAGCCATTTCCCAAGACTCGCTGTCGGACACGAACAGACGAGGCTTTCTGCCATCCTGGGCGTACACTGAGGTGGCCAAGAACAAAGCGACGATCGCCAGAACGAGCCGAGCAGGGAGTTTGATCATCTTGCCTCGAGGAGAATTCAAGGTTCCAGCGCCCAGTTTCACCTCTGAAAGATGCGTGCGGCATCCTGTGCAAACCCCGGGCCACAAATCAACCTGACCCGCTCCGCTGGATCCGGTCTCGGAGCGGGCCGGCAGGAGGATCGACGGGCTCGCCATCCAAGGGGTTCGGGCACTCCACCCGTCTTCAATCTACGGGATCTTGGACCTCTCCGAACCACACCACTGCATACCTTGAGTGCAGGCCTCCACCAATCGCCCGCCAGTTAAGGTTTGCCCAAGGGCCCCGATTCAAGATGACATCGTAGAGGCGCGCCCTCACTCGATCAGTAGCTTTCCCTTCCACACCGTCACCGCGCGGCCGCCGAGGACGACCCGGTCGCCCGCGAGCCGCGTGCGGACGATCCCTCCGCGCGCGCTCGCCTGCCAGCCGACCAGCTGGAGCCGCCCCAGCCGTCCCGCCCAGAAAGGCGCCAGCGCGCAGTGCCGCCGACCCGGTCACCGGGTCCTCGTTGATCCCCACCCGCGGGGCGAAGAACCGGCTCACGAAGTCGTAGCCCGACTCGGCGCCGATTATTGAGCCAGCGGCCAGAGCTCAATGACGACCGAGTGGCTGGGACGCGGGCCGGGTTGGCGTGCGCTGGCCCAGCTTCGCGTAGGTCGCTCCCAGCACCAACCCGTAAACCAGGTGCCCGACCAGGCTCCCGACAGCGACCATGCGCATCTCGGGCATCTGGAGGGAGGCGAACGCCGGCATGCCGAGCAGGAGCGGCATCAGGATGAGACCGCCCAGCACCCACCACACGATCCCCCACACCGCCCCCCATCCCAGCCCGGCACCCACGGAGTTCACCCGGCCGCCGAGCAGGAGCCCGAAGAGGCCTCCGATCACGGCGCTGTTGAAGAGATGGTACACCCAGCCGACGGCGATGCTCGTTGAGCCCACGACCATGGCCACCATCGCCATCATGGGCATCCGCATCCCTTCGGGCGTCGGCGCCGTCATGTTCTGCATCATGATCCCGAACACGAGGCCACCGAGAATGCCGGCGACGGCGCCGGGTACGATCCTGCGCATAGGGAGTCCTCCTTCAGGAAGTCGTGAAGAGTCCGAACGTGACGCTGCGCGCGAAGCGCAGGGCCTGCTCGATGCACTCACGCGCGAGGCGGTCGAGCTGTTCGCGGCTGACTGCGCCGACGAGCGCGTGGACGAGGCCCGTGTCTCGCCATACCACCATCCGGTAGCCGCTCTCGGCGGCGTGCGTGAGTCCGGGGCCGATGGGGAGCCCGTCGGAGCGCGAAGGCAGAACGAAGTATGACAGTCTGCGGTCGCCGATCGCGTACTCGACGACCGCACCGCGGCCGTCCTCAGCGAGGCAGATCCGCGCGCCCGTCAGGCGCGCGCCGGTGAACTCGGGTACGTGAACGGCGAACGACACGCGCGCGGCAAGCCAGCGCTCGACCTCGCCGGGATCCGCGGACGACAGGCGATCGCCGCCCAAGGCCTTGGCATGTTCCCCGGCCAGCATCGACACGAGCGGGGCACCCGGAGAAGACGGACGGAGGAGAACCACCGCTCCGACGAGGACAACGGCCAGGACCGCCGCCGCGGCGAACCCCGCCCTCCAACGCCGGCCGCGCCGCTCGAGACGGCTCTCGGCCAGGCGGGCGTACATCGCCTCGCGGATCTCGATCGGCGCAACTTCCTCTCCCAGGGACCCGCGCACCGCATCGCGAAGGGCCCCCATCTCCTTGAAGAACACCCGGCAATCTGCGCAAAGCTCCACATGCCGGCGGGCGGCGAGGGCTTCGCCATCGAAAGCACATGGCCCCTTGTCGGACCAGAGCATCCTCCTGGCCTGGCCGCACGAGTCGCTCATAGCATCTTCCTGGACACGGAAGTCGTGACCTCTCGCGACAGGATCTTGCGAAGAGCGCGACGCGAACGAAACAGCCGCGAGGCTACCGTCCCCTCGGGGATCTCGAGCATCGTTGCAACCTCTCGTTGCGAAAATTCCTCGACGTCAGACAAGAGGAGGACCACACGGAGCCGCGGGTCGAGCTCTTGCACGGCGAGAGCGATGCGCTCTCTGTCTGCCAGTCGCTCCAGCCAGTTGCCGTCCGCCTTCTCCGACGACCAATCGGCCAGTGCGCTCTCGAACTCCCCCTCTCCGAGATCGCTCTCGACGCTCTCGGGCCGGCGCTTTTCGCTGCGGACGCGGTTCAGGTGTGTCCGCGTGAGGATCGTGAAGAGCCACGACCGCCCCGCCTCTCGATCGCGGAGCTGGTGCTGGTGCTGGAAAGCCCGCAGGACCGCATCCTGCAAGAGGTCCTGGGCGTCGTCAGGATCGCCGCAGAGCCGCACAGAAGTCCGATACAGGGAGTCGAGGTTCGCGCTGAGAAGATCCTCGAACGCGCCGACGCCCCTCGGCATTGCTCCATCGATGGAGTTCACCGTCCTCTTCCGCGCCTCACGTTCAGTAAGACACCACCGGCTCAGCGATTCCTTCCCCTGTCAATTTACCCGTCCCTCTCGACCCCCGCCGGAATAAAAGACGCCTTTTCGGTGTCTTAAGACCATCATGGCACGAGCTCTTTATCGTCATGCGTTCGCGGGCTTCTGTATGGGAATCGTCCTCGCGGTGACAGGGTTTTCTCCCGTTCATGCCCAGACGGCGAACGGTTTCGACCTGTCCGACGCCTCGATCCCGGTCGACGAAGTCCTTTCGGGCGGCCCGCCACGGGACGGGATCCCCGCGCTGACCGATCCGCGCTTCGAGTCGGTGCGCCAGGCCTCGCAGTGGATGCGCGACGATGACCGGCTGCTCGCACTGGAGGTCGCCGGCGAGGCGAAAGCGTACCCGCTGCGGATTCTCGTCTGGCACGAGATCGTAAACGACCGGATCGCCGATCGCCCGGTTCTCGTCACGTACTGTCCCCTTTGCGGGACGGGTATGGCGTTCGATCCCGTCGTGCGCGGGGAGCGCCGTAAGTTCGGCGTTTCCGGTCTTCTCTACAACTCCAACGTGCTGATGTACGATCGCGGAACCGAGAGCCTGTGGTCGCAGATCGCTCGACGCGCGGTCACGGGTCCCCTGCGAGGATCGACCCTCGAGCGCTTGCCGCTCGTCCACACGACCTGGGGGCGCTGGCGGCGCGAGCACCCCGACGGCATCGTCCTCTCGAGGGAGACAGGTCATCAGCGAGAGTACGACCGGGATCCCTATCTGACCTACGCGTCCGACCGACGTGCCATGTTTCCGGTTTCGGACCGCGACTCGCGTCTGCCCGAGAAGGCACTGGTGCTGGGGATCGAGAGGGACGGGGTGGCGATCGCCTTCCCGCTCGCGATGCTCGATGAGCAGGCGCGGCCGGTTCGAGCGAGGGTGGGGCCCGAGGATGTGTTCGTGTACTGGTTCCGCGACTCGTGGACCGCGTTCGCGACGGATCTGAAGGGGCGACCGATCCCCGCGACGATCGCATACTGGTTCGCGTGGAGCGCATTTCATCCGGATACGCAGCTGTGGGGCTCCCGAGGCGATTCGTAGGCCGCCCGGGGGCGCTGACAAGCTGGTTCATCAGAGGAGGCACCGATGTTCGACCGACTCAGCAGACCTCTTGACGTGGAAACCGCGGTCAAGACCCGTTACTCGGGGGCGGCCCAGGCCCCCGAGGCGAGCCTGTGCTGCCCCTCGACATATGACGTGGAGCTGCTCGCGGCCATCCCGCAGGAGGTGCTGAAGCGTGACTACGGATGCGGCAATCCCAGCGAACATCTGCGGTCAGGTGAGACCGTCCTCGATCTCGGGTCCGGCTCCGGGAAGATCTGCTTCATTGCGAGCCAGATCGTCGGCCCGAGCGGACACGTCCTGGGCATCGACATGAATGACGACATGCTGGCGCTGGCGCGTCGAATCGCACCGGAGGTCGCCCGCCGCATCGGATACGGCAACGTCAGCTTCAAGAAGGGACGTATACAGGACCTCGCGCTCGACCTCGAGGAGCTCGATCGATTCCTGCGCGCGAACCCCGTGCGGTCGGCCGAAGACCTGGCACGCCTCGAGGCCGAGGTCACGCGCCTCCGTCGGGAGCAGCCACTCGTCGCAAGCGACTCGATCGACGTCGTCGTCTCGAACTGCGTCCTGAACCTCGTCCAGCCGGACGCCAAGCGTCGCCTCTTCGCCGAGATCTTCCGCGGCCTTCACCATGGAGGGCGAGCCGTGATCTCCGACATCGTGAGCGACGAAGACGTCCCCGAGCATCTTCAGCGCGATCCGGAGCTCTGGAGCGGCTGCATCTCGGGCGCGTTGCGCGAGGACCGTTTCCTCGAGGCCTTCGAGGAGGCGGGCTTCTACGGAATCACGCTCGCGGAACGAGGCGAGAGCCCCTGGCGCACGATCGAGGGCATCGAGTTCCGCAGCGTCACCGTCATTGCCTACAAGGGCAAGGAAGGTCCCTGCATCGACCGGAAGCATGCGGTCGTTTATCGGGGACCGTTCCGTGAAGCCGTGGACGACGACGGCCACGTGCTCCGCCGCGGCGTCCGCACAGCGGTGTGCGAGAAGACCTTCGGCATCTTCGCCCAGGAGCCCTACCGCTCCCATGTCGAGCTGATCCCACCGCGGGTGCTCTTGCCGCTCGAGGAAGCTCCCCCCTTCCCGTGCAGCCTGGGCGCGCTGCGGCGGGACCCTCGCGAAACCAAGGGCGCCGGCTACCGCGTGACCACTGATGCGACGGTTGCCAGCTGTTCGCCGAGCAACGGCAAGGCAGGAGGGTGCTGCTGATGAGCGTATCTTCTGCGCTGAGCCTGCCGGTCCTCCCGGCGACCTTGCCCGGCAGACCCCGGTTCCAAGCGGTCCTGCGGGAGCATGGTCGATCTCCGCTCGTGCGTACGTGCGTGAAGACGCTCCAGATCAACGTCGGGAAGCTCTGCAACATGGCCTGCCACCACTGCCACGTGGAAGCAGGGCCGAAGCGGACGGAGATCATGCGCCATGAGGTCGCGGAGCGGGTGATCGAGGTGATCGCCGTGAATCCCGGCGTGGAGGTCGTTGACCTCACCGGCGGCGCGCCCGAACTCAACCCCAGCTTCCGCTGGCTGGTGGCCGCGGCGCATCGGCTCGGGCGCGAGGTCATCGATCGCTGCAACCTGACCATCCTCTTCGAGCCGGGAATGCAGGACCTCGCGGAGTTCCTGGCCGCGCACCAGGTGCACGTCGTCGCGAGCCTCCCCTGTTACCAGGCCGAGAACGTCGAGAAGCAACGCGGGCGCGGCGTCTTCGACAAGAGCGTTGAGGCGCTCAGGCGGCTGAACGAGATCGGCTACGGCCGCCCGGGTTCGCCGCTCCAGCTGGATCTCGCCTACAACCCGATCGGCGCCTCGCTGCCGCCCCCGCAGGGACGGCTCGAGGCCAAGTACAAGGAGGAGCTCGGTCGCCGGTTCGGCATCGAGTTCCACCAGCTCTTCACCATCACGAACATGCCGATCAAGCGGTTCGCGCACCTGCTCGAGCGGACCGGCCAGTACGAGGCCTACATGAGCCTGCTAGTGAACCACTTCAATGCCGACACGGTGCCGGATCTCATGTGCCGCTCGCTCTTGAGCGTGGGCTGGGACGGTCGGCTCTACGACTGCGACTTCAATCAGATGCTCGAGATCGAGCTCGGCGCCGCGCGACGGACCGGCGCGCGAACCATCTGGGACGTCACCTCCCTGGATGAGCTCGTGGGCAGCCGGATCGCGACCGGGAGCCACTGTTTCGGCTGCACGGCAGGCGGCGGTTCGAGCTGCGGGGGCGCGCTCCAGTGATGACGGCCGCAACCCTGCTCGTCCTGGCGGTCGGGGCCTCCCTCGCCTACGCGAACGGCTCGAACGACGTCTCCAAGGGCATCGCGACGCTGGTCGGAAGTGGCGTCACCGACTACCGGCGCGCCGTGGCCTGGGGAACGGCGTGGACGGGGATCGGCGGACTCCTCGGGGCGGTTTTCGCCGGCGCCATGCTCGCGACCTTCGGCAATGGCCTCCTGACTCCCGCCGCAACGTCCGATTCCGTCGGCGCTATTGCGGTGCTGGCCGGAGCGGCGGGATGGATTCTTCTCGCCACCCGGACGGGGCTCCCCGTTTCGACGACCCACGCGATCGTCGGCTCGCTCGTGGGTGTGGCGGCATGGGCATACGGCGCGGACGCGGTGAAGTGGGGCGCGCTCGGCGGCAAGGTCTTTCTTCCGCTCCTCGTAAGCCCCTTCGCGTCCCTGCTCATCACGGGGGCGCTCCTCCAAGCCACCGGGCGCCATCGGTCGGGGTCCCGAGAGCTGGCAGACTGCGTGTGTGCGGAGATCGAGCCGGCGCTGGTCGCGGTGGGTGCGACCTTCGCTCGACCGGCCGCGCTGGTCGCCGAGCCCTCCCGCCTCCTGCTCACCACCGGAACAACCGAAGCGTGTGCGGCTCATCGGCCGGCAGCGCTCCGCCTGACCGTCGACCACCTCCATTGGCTGACGAGCGGCGCAACCAGCTTGGCCCGGGGGATGAACGACGCACCCAAGATCGTCGCCCTGGTCCTGGCGGCGTCCGTCCTTCTGGGCGGGACGAGCGTTCCGACGGTGGTCGTGTTCGGCCTGATCACGGTGGCCATGGGGGTTGGAAGTTTCATCGCGGGACGCCGCGTGACCCACGTGCTCGCGACGAAGGCGACGCCAATGGACCACCACGAAGGCTTCGCCGCGAACCTCGTCACGGCGGGACTCGTTGCCTCAGGTGCGGTCTACGGCCTCCCCATGTCGACGACCCACGTCTCCTCGGCCGGGATCATCAGCGCCGGACTCCATCGGGGCACTCTGAATCGGACGACCCTGCGGGATATCCTGTTCGCATGGGTCGTCACCCTTCCAGCCGCCGCCGCGCTTGGGGTCGCGACCTACATGGTCGTTCGGTGGGTCCAGGGAGAAGGGTGGTGACCAGGGGAGCCCGATTCGGCATCGGTATCGTCGCTGTAGCGGGCCTCATCGCCGCCCTGATCTTTCTCCCTACGAGCCGCTGGGCGCTGCTCCTCGTCGAGTGGGTTCGCGCAACGGGCGCCAAGGGAGCCATCGTCTATGCGCTGGTCTACGT
>JBOHRW010000104.1:0-16355 GCA_050732935.1 Gemmatimonadota bacterium | reverse complement strand
CTGCCGGCCGTCGGGCGACCAGGTGCCGGCGGAATTCAGAAACGCGATCGCGTCGAAGTGGGGGGTGCGATCGGTCGAGGCGAGCTTGCCGAGGATCTCCCCGGTTTCGACGTCGCCCACGAAGAGGTCGATGGTGAAGAGATCGCGCTGGGACAGGAAGACGACCCGCCGGCCGTCGGGGCTGATCGAGGGGGCGAGGAGCCAGTCGTCGGCATCGACTTCCGTGATCAACGGATCGCCGATCCGTTCGGGCGGCGTCCGACCCGCCACCAGCGGCACCCAGTGCTCCCGGGTCGCCTCGATCCAGCGCTGGGAGAGGCTGTCGCTGCCGGTTCCGAGGACCTCCGCGATCGCCGCATCCAGCCCCTTCTGCCCCGCCACCCGGTAGAGCCGGGGGACGACGTCATCGCCCCAGGTCCCCGCCACGAAGGCCCAGAAGGCGTGGCCGAAGCGGTAGGGAAAGTAGCTCGGGTCCTGCGACAGGTCGTCGAGGGTCGGGAGGTCGCCGCGCTGCAGGGCGTCCCGCATCCACATCGCCGTGTGCGCGCTCACCCGACCGATCGACAGATACTCGGCCATCCCCTCGATGAACCAGAGCGGGAGCCGCAGGTAGCCGGTCGGCCCGGAGCCGGTGTCGCGCTGGGCCACATCGAACTGGAAGGCGTGGACGAGCTCGTGACCGAGCACGTGATCGGTTTCGCCGTAGCCCTCGGCGAACGGCAACACGATCCGGTCCTTGAGCCCTTCGGTGAAGCCGCCGGTCGCCTGGGATACAAACCCGGGCGTGGTGTTGGTCTGCTGGAAGTCCGGCTTGTCGGCGTACAGGATGAGCGGCTTGCGGTCCTCGAACTCGTGATCGAAAAGACCCTGGTAGCGACCGTACCAGCGCTCGGACATGCGCGCGGCGTCGGAGATCGCATCCGACGAGGTCGCCTCGTAGTGATGGACGTCGAAGTGCTCGGTTTCCAGGATCCGCCAGTCGAAGTCCTCGTATTGGATCTTGTTGCGACCGAAGTACTGAGCGCCGACGTGGGGGGCGACCAGCAGAATCGCGGCGAGCGCGAGGAGACCGGCTCGGAGAAAAGACATCGTCGGGATCATAGCACCTCGTTCAACGGCTGGCCGTAATGGGGCTTACGCCGCCATGGGCGGTAGCTTGCGGCCCGTGACGCCCCCTGATGAGACGCTTCCGATGGGCGAGTTGTTCCCTCGGCCCCTGCTGGACCTCGAGCGGAGGATCACCGGCTGCCGGCGTTGCCCCCGGCTCGTGGCGTGGCGGGAGCGGGTGGCCCGGGAGAAGCGACGCGCCTTCGCGGACGAGGAGTACTGGGGCCGTCCGGTCCCCGGCTGGGGGGATCCCGACGGCCGGCTCCTGATCCTGGGGCTCGCTCCGGCCGCCCACGGCGCCAACCGGACCGGCCGCATGTTCACCGGTGACGAATCGGGGAACTGGCTCTACCGTGCGCTCCACCGGGCCGGGTTCGCGAGCCGCCCTGAGAGCGTGGCCATGGACGACGGGCTCGAGCTGATCGACTGCTTCATGACCGCCGCCCTCCGCTGCGCGCCCCCCGCCAACCGTCCGACGCCCGAGGAGCGGCGGAACTGCCGGCCGTGGCTCGAGGCCGAGCTCGACCTCCTCCCGCGCATCCGGGTGATCGTCGCCCTGGGGCAGCTCGCCTGGGACCAGGCGCTCCGGATCCATCGCGATCGCGGCCATCCGGTCCCCGCGCCCAAGCCACGCTTCGGCCACGGAGTCGAGGTCGACATGGAACCCGAGGCGCCCCGGATCCTCGCCTCCTACCACCCTTCCCAGCAGAACACCTTCACGCGTGTGCTCACCGAGCCCATGCTGGACGCGGTGTTCGAGCGGGCGCGGGAGCTGATCGGCTAGCGTGTTGTCGCCGCGTCTGGAAGGCGGCGGTCGGGTAGGATGACCCGCTGCATGAGCGACGGAAAGAGGTGCGGATCGTGGTCATCGTGGTGATGGGAGTCTCGGGTGCCGGGAAGACGACGATGGGGCGCGCGCTCGCGCGCCGTCTGGCATGGCCGTTCCACGAAGGCGACGACCTCCATCCCGCCGAAAGCGTTCGAAAGATGGCGGGGGATGAACCGCTGACCGACGCCGACCGCCAGCCGTGGCTGGAGCGGATTCGCGGCCTCGCCGCGCGGGAGTCCGCAGAGGGGCAGGACGTGGTCGTGACGTGTTCATGTCTCAAGCGCGCCTATCGCGATCTCGTGCGCGAGGCGAGCGAGACCGTCCGGTTCGTGTATCTGGCGATCGACCCGGAGACCGCCGGGCGGCGGGTCGGTGGCCGGCGGGGGCACTTCTTCGACGAGAGCCTGGTGGCGAGCCAGTTCGAGACCCTGGAGCCGCCGCGCCGTGCGGTGTGGCTCGACGCGACCCGACCGGTCGAAGAGCTGGTCCGGGAGGCAACCCTGCGGCTGGGGCTCGCGGGCTAGCGCCCGGCCCGATCCTAGGGCTTCGCCGGCTCCTCTCGCGACAGGTCGTACTTCTCGATCTTCTTGTACAGGTGAGAACGCTGCATGTCGAGCTGGCGGGCGGTCTCGGAGACGTTCCAGTCGTTCTCGAGGAGCTTGCGCTCCAGGAAGGCCTTCTCGGCGGCGTCGCGGTAGTCGCTGAAAGAGAGGTTCCGGTCGAGAAGCGCGGCGGTGCCGTCGCCCTTCCCCCGCACGAGGGGAGAACCCGTCAAGCCCTCGACGTCCTCGACCGTCACCGCGTTCCCCGGGGCCAGAATGACGAGCCTCTCGACCGTGTTCCGGAGCTCGCGCACGTTCCCCGGCCAGGGGCGGATCGCCAGGGCCTCGATCGCGGCGTCGTCGAACTTCCGCGGCGACATCCCGTTCTCCGCGCAGTAGACGCCCGCGAAGTGGCGGACGAGCGCCGGAATGTCCTCGCGCCGCTCGTCGAGCGACGGCACGTGGAGCGGAACGACGTTGAGGCGGTAGTAGAGATCCTCGCGGAAGTTCCCCTCGGCGATCTCCCTCTCGATGTCCTTGTTCGTGGCGGCGAGGACCCGCACGTTCACCCCGATCTGCTGATCGCCTCCGACCCGCTGAATGACGCCATCCTGGAGCGCCCGCAGGACCTTGGCCTGGGCGGCCAGGCTCATGTCGCCGACCTCGTCGAGGAACAGGGTGCCGCCGTCGGCCAGCTCGAACTTTCCCTTCCGGCGGGCGTGCGCGCCGGTGAAGGCGCCCTTCTCGTGGCCGAAGAGCTCGGACTCGATGAGCTCGTGCGGAATGGCCGCGCAGTTGACCTCGACGAACGGGCCATCGGACCGGTCCGAGAGGACGTGGATCTCGCGTGCGACCAGCTCCTTGCCGGTGCCGTTCTCGCCGGTGATCAGCACGTAGGCGCGGGTCGGGGCCACCCGGGCCACCTTTTCCAGCACTTCGTCGAGCTTCCGGCTCTCCCCGACGATCGGCCCGCGGGCTCCGGACGAGGCCCCGCGCAGCGCCTCGTTCTCGCGCTCGAGCTCGAGCTCGGCGAGGGCGTTGGCGATCCGGCGCAGGACGACTTCGCGGTCGGGCGGCTTCTCGAGGAAATCGAAGGCCCCCCGCTTCAGCGCCTCGACCGCGGTCTCGACCGACCCGTGGCCGCTGATCATCACCACGGTCGCGTCCGGGTCTTCGGCCCGCAGCCGCTCGAGGACCTCGAGGCCGTCCATGGGAGCCATCTTGATGTCGAGAAGGACGAGATCGGCGGGCCGCTCGCGGTAGAGATCGAGCGCCCGGGGGCCGTTCTCCGCGGTTCGGACCGCGTAGCCCTCGTACTCCAGCATCTGGCGCAGGGCCTGGCGGATCCCCGGCTCGTCATCGACGACGAGGAGATTCCCGGACGCACTGCGGCGGGCGCTCACGAGAGCGGCTCGGTGGCCTGGACGATCATCCCCCTAAGATCGCCGCGCCGGTACGATCGTCCACCCGCGGACGCGGCCTTGGCATCCTTGCCCCCTCAGCGATCCCGATCCGCGGTCGGCGGCGCTTTCACCGCGGCAGGTCGTTCCAGTTCAGGATCGCGTTCCAGGCGAACCGGAAATCGGAGTGGTTGAGATACCGGTGGAGGGGGTTGAAGGCGAAGAGGATCACCCGACCTTGCCCGACCGGCACATCGAGGATGGCGGCCAGGCCGCCCACTTCCTCCTTTCCCTTGACGAAGCCCGAGAGGACGAGATCCTTCGCGTCGTCGTCCTTCCCGTCCTTCGCGACCGCCTCGCCCTCCGGCTCCTCGTCCGCGGTCGGCGCGGCGGATTCCGCCTGGTCCTCCTTCGCAGCCGCCCCGCCGAGCCGCGCCTCACGCTCGTCGAGGTCCTCGATCTTCTTGGTGCCGAACTGCAGGACGACCCGCTCGCGGTAGCGCCGGTCGACCTCGAAGAGGGGCAGGTTCCCGCGGAAGACGCTCGTCGTATCCCGATACCCGTAGGCGAGCGGATGCTCGGGCCGGAGCACCAGCGCCCGAACCTCCGATCCCGGCGAGTTGACTTCGGCTTCCGCCCGCTCGACCCGCGGAACGATCCCGCCGTCCACGAACAGCCGGCCGGCCCCGCCGATCGCGATCACGATCCCGCCCCGCTCGACGAACCGCTGCAGGTTCGCCATCCCCTGCCAGCCCATGCCACCGGTGATGTCGTCGGAGGCGACCGGCACGCCATGGCTCGGGAAACGATCGGTCGTGGTGTAGGCGAGGGGACCGTAGCGTGAGGGGATGCCCTGGACGAGCCGGGCGAAATCCCCACCCACGTGGGGGATGAGGAGAACCTCCACGTCGATGTCTCCCTCGGCCAGATCCTCGTCGGTCTTGATCTGGTACTCCATCCCCACCTGGTCGAGCGTGTAGCGGACCCAGCCCGCGGCCTGGGTCGATGTCCACGGGTAGTAGACGCCGAGCCGCGGCAGGTCGATCGGGTGTCGCGCCACGTCGGGCGGGTCGGCGATCGCGCGGAAGTCGAGCCCCAGATCGGCCGCCGCCTCCTCCACGTCGGATCGGGACCCCGTCACGATCCAGCTCCCCGCGGGGAACGAGTCGCCGCCGGCCGTGAACGACTGCTCGGCGGCCTCGATCCGGGCGCGGTCCAGCCGCACCCGCAGCTCCAGGAGCGAGGTCTGCCCACGATCGGCGAGGAGGAAGACATCCCCCGTCCCCAGGACGCCGCCGGTCGGCCGGATGTCCTCGACGACCGGCTCCATCGCCGCCTCGAGGACCGCCCGGTCGTCCACCTTCGCGACGTCGACCCCGTAGAGGAGCGGCCAGGTCCACGCCACGTCGTCGTACGGCGGATTGGGCTCGTCCTCCGGGAACTCCTGCCGCTCGAGCAACATGAGCGCGGCGTCCCGATACGGCTGGTCCATCCGGACCGCGTACGTGCCGGCCGGCCACGTCGAGTCGCCCGCGGAGAAAGGCTCGGCGAGCCGGTGAACCTCGATTCGGTGGCGCCGGAGCTGGTTCACGAGGTAGGCCAGCCGGCCCGGGTCCCTCTGCTCCACGCGGATCAGCCAGGCGTACGGCGACTCGGTGCGCCCTCGCTCCAGCGCCCGGCCCCCCTTCGTCCAGAAGTTCAGGGTCAGCTCGGGCGCGTGGAGCGCCGCGTAGTGGAGCGCCTCCAGGACCCCCGCCTCCATGTAGTTGGTATTGTTCCGAAGCGACCACACCACCGTCGAGTCCGGGGGTGAAGGGCGGTACCACTGGCGGGTGACGACCGGCTTGCCGACGAATTCGGTCTCCTCCAGGTAGCGCCGGAACGTCCCCGCCAGGGAGTTGCCGAAAGTCTCGTAGAAGCGGCCGATCGAGTGGTGGTTGTTGGCCACGCTGAACAGATAGCCGGGCCACCACCCGTCCCAGAAGCCCCACACCCATACACCCGGCAGCCCCTCGGCTTGAAGCGCGCCCGCCTCGTGGTGGGCGAACTGCGTCCATTCGTTGATGGTGATCGGGTCGATCGCGCGGTTGTAGGGCCCATGCCCCGTCGAGATGTACAGCAGCGGCAGCGACTCGTGCAGGTCGTGCACGACGAGAGGATGGAACTCGTAGTAGGCGCCATGCACGGCGCGGGTCAGCGCGAGCGCGAGCTGAAGGCCGTCCCGGTTGTTGTCGTGGAAGGCGTAGTGGCCCCAGTAGGGGGGCGAGGAGAACTCCCGCAGCTCCTCGAACGGCAGTTCGTCCTGACGGTCGCGGAGGTGCCGGTAGTACCACTCGACCACGCGGTCACGCCCGTCGACCTCGACGACCGGGGTGATCATGACGATGAGCCGGTCGCGGATCTCGCGGATCTCCGCCCCGTCGCTCACCGCCAGGCGGTAGGCGAGCTCCATGACCATCTCAGGGCTCCCCGTCTCGGTCGAATGGAGTCCGGCGAGGAGGTAGTAGAAGGGCTTCCCGTCGCGGGCGATCCGCTCGGCCTCGGCGCGGTCGGTCTGGCGCGGGTCGGCGAGGGCCGCCATCGCCGCCGCGTGCGGCTCCAGGTCAGCGAGGTTCTCGGCGCTCGATACGAACGCCAGAAGGATCTCGCGCCCTTCCTCGCTGGTGCCGATCGTTCGCACGAGGACCCGGTCGCTGGCCTCGTCGAGGCGCCGGAAATAGCCGTGGACTTCGGCCACGCTCGAGAGCTCGTCGGGCGCGCCGGGGACGCGCCCCAGGACGTCCATCGGCGAGGGGACGGTCTCCGACTCCGGCAGGTAGCGGACCGCCCGCGGCAGGAAGTCCTCGTCGGTCGTGTACTCGCGGATCGCCTCGACGCTCCCAGGCTCCGGCGTGTCGGGCGCGAAGTCGTCGACGACGACGATCTCGTCGTGCGCCGCGGCGCCCTCGATCCGGGCGGCGTCCCCCGGAGCCATGCCCGGCTCGGCCCCGACGTCCTGCTGGCCAACGGGCTCGGCTCCGGCGTCCTCCTGGCCGGCCGCCGGGATGGCCGCCAGCAGCAACGCCAGCGCCCCCGCGCACGCGGTGGACCCGATACGCTCGAGCCACGCTCCTCTCATCTCGGCACCTCCTGTCACGGCATGCCTTGCGGCTTCACTCCCACAGGTCGTTGATAGAGTTCGCAGGGGCGCTCAACGCCCTGCCTCTGCGCCCGACCGGGCGAGGATCTCCCGCATCCGCTCGAGCGGCAGCGCTTCGGCCGTCCCGCGCCAGCCGGTCACGGTCGTGGCGCGGAACAGCGAATTCAGGATCGCTTCCTCGGTCGCCTCGATCACGGCGAGAAACAGGGGATTGAGCGCTTCGCCGCGCAGGACCTCGCGCGCCGCCAGCGGCCGGGGCGCCTCGTGGGGCACCCGCACCCCGGGGTGGCTCGAGAAGGCGATGACGTAGTCCCCCGAGCCGTGGGAGGAGAAGCCGCCGACCCGTCCGATCGCGTACGGGGCGCGACGGGCGACCCGCTCCAGCGCGGCGGCGTCGAGGGGCGCGTCGGTCGCCACCACGATCATGATCGAGCCGCCACCGACATCCGGCTGATCGGCGGCCCGCCACTCGCTCGAGGAAACACCTTCCTTCGGAATCCACTCGTCGAGGAAGCCCGCCTTGCCGAGCGCCCGACCCACCGGAACGCCGGCGATCTCCAGCGCGCCGCCAAAGTTGGACTGGACGAGGACGCCGAGGGTGTAGACGGCGTCGCCGATCCGGACCCGCCGGCTCGCCGTGCCGATCCCCCCCTTGAAGCCCAGCGCCATCGTCCCGGTGCCCGCCCCGACCGAGCCCTCGGCGACCGGCCCGCCCCGCGCTGCGTCGAGCGCGGCGTGGACCTCGTCCGCGCCCACCCGGGGCACGGTGATGGCGTTCAGGAAGCCGTCGTTGGTCTCTCCCACCACGGCGTTGACCGAGCGGACGTCGATCGTCGTGTGGTCGATCGTCCAGCGGACCAGGCCGTCCACGACCCGGCCCACGGCGAGGGTGTTGGTGAGCGCGATCGGGGTCTCGATCGTGCCCAGCTCCCGGACCTGGGTCACGCCGGCCAGCTTGCCGAACCCGTTGGCGACGTAGATGGCGGCCGGCACCTTCTCCAGGAAGACGTTCCCCTCGTGCGGCACGATCACGGTCACGCCGCTCTTGATCGAGTCGCCCTCGATCACGGTCGCGTGACCGACCGTCACTCCGGGAACATCGGTGATCGCGTTCGACGGACCCGGTGGAAGCGCGCCCACGACGATGCCGAGGTCGCGCGCCCGGGGGCGCTCCTCCTGAGCGGCGGCGGCGGCCGGCAGGAGGAGGGCCATTCCGAGGATCACGGCGGTCCCGCGCCGGATCACGAAGCGCCGCCCGCTTGCAGGCCCATGGCGAGTGCGTAGAGCGCCACCGATCCCGCCACCGCGACCGAGAGTGAATCGACCTCGCCGCGCATCGGGAGCCCGACCTTGAGCGCCGCGTGATCGCCGAGCGCCGGGCTCGTCCCACGCCCCTCGCTTCCGACCACCAGCACGAGCGATCCTGTCGGCAGCGAGGCGTGGAAGAGATCGGGCGATCCTGTCTCGAGCAGCACGATCGGGATCTCCCGCTCCGCGCACCACTCGACCGCCTCTCCGGTCGCGACATGGGCCGCGACATCGAGGACCGGTGTCAGTCCCGCCGCCCCGCGCAGGGCCTTCGGATTGTAGGGATCCACCGTTCCATGACAGAGGATCGCCGCGCGCCCACCGACGGCCGCGAGCGTCCGGAGCAGGGTTCCCAGGTTGCCGGGGTCCTGGACGCCGTCGACCAGCAGCAGGACCCGCCCGGGGTCGGCCGGGAGCGTGGCGAGGGACAGGTCGGGCATCTCGCCAACGGCGATCAGCCCCTGCGGGGTACGCGTGTCGGCCACTCGCTCGAGCTCCGCCGTGCGCGCCACGAAGGCCTCGATCGACGGGTCGAGCCTACCGGCCGCGGACCAGTCCTTCACCAGCGGCTCGGCGTCCGGCGCGGCGACGACGAAGCGCAGGCGATCGCCGCGCCGGAGCGCGTCCTCGATGGCGCGCCGACCCTCGAGGAGGTAGAGGCCCTCGCGATCGCGGCCCGCTCGCGTCCCGAGCCGCGCGAGCAGCCGCAGCCGGGCCCGGGAGACGGGTGGCAGGGCGTCGGAGACAGGAACTTTTCCCATTCCGGCACGATATTAACGTGGCGGCAGGTTTTCAAACGAGGTGTTCGACATGCACAGACAGGCCAGCCATCTGAGAACCACCTTCGGGGTGATCGCGCTCGCGGTCCCGACCTTCTTCGCCTGCGCCTCGTCCGGCGTCAACCGGGGCGATTTCAACCTGATCTCGTATCAGGAGGAATGGGCCCTCGGCCAGAGGCTCGAGGAGGACATCGCCCGACAGCTTCCGCTCGTCAACGACCGGACCTCGCTCATCTACGTCAACCGGGTCGGGCAGCGGCTGGTCGACCAGACCGAGCTCGCCGAGGCGCCCTGGGAGTTCCACATCGTGGCGGGCCCGGAGATCAACGCGTTCAACACCCCGGGCGGCCACGTCTACGTGTACACCGGGCTGATCCAGGCCACCGATAATGTCGCCGAGCTGGCCGGGGTCATGGCCCACGAGATCGCCCACGGCGTATCGCGCCATGGCACCGAGCAGCTCTCGAAGGCGTACGGCTTCCAGGTGCTGGCCGGGCTCGCGCTGGGCGGGAATCCGCCGGTCTATCAGCAGGTCCTGGCCCAGATCGTGGGCGCCGGGACGTTTGCCTCGTTCGGCCGCGACGCCGAGCGCGAGGCGGACATGCTGGGCGTGACCTACCTGTTCAACGCCGGCTACGACCCTCACGGCATGGTGACGATGTTCCAGGAGCTGCTGAGCCGGCGGCAGACCCAGCCCGGGGCCGTGAGCCAGTTCTTCTCCTCGCACCCGCTGACCGAGGAGCGGATCGAGAACGTCCGCGCGCGGATCCAGACGCTGCCTCGCCGACAGAATCTGATCACGCGGGACGCGGAGTTCGAGCGGATCCAGCAGCGACTCGCCGGCTACGGTCGGTAGGCAACTCTTGGTCGAGAAGCCGCCGGTCGCGCTGACGATCGCGGGCAGCGATTCCTCGGGCGGGGCGGGGATCCAGGCCGACCTCAAGACCTTCCACGCGCTCGGCGTCTACGGCACCAGCGCGATCACCGCGCTCACGGCCCAGAACACCGAGGGCGTCACCGGCATCTTTCCCGTCGATCCGGAGTTCGTCACCGAGCAGGTCGCCACGACCGTTCGCGACATCCCCCCCGACGCGGTCAAGACCGGCATGCTCGCCAGCCGCGCCGTCGTGGCGGCGGTGGCCGAGGCCGCCGACCGGCATCGCTTCCCGGCCCTGATCGTGGACCCGGTCATGGTGGCCACAACCGGCGCCCTCCTGCTGGAGACCGACGCCGTCGATGCGGTCCGGAACTGGCTCGTGCCACGGGCCTCCTTCGTGACCCCCAACGCCCCCGAGGCCGGAACGCTCCTCGGCTGGACGATCGAGTCCACCGCGCAGCTCGCGTCGGCCGCGCGCGCGCTGGTCGAGGACCTGGGCGCCCGCGCCGTCCTCGTGAAGGGAGGCGACCTGCCCGGCGCCGAGCTCCTGGACGTATTCTATGACGGAGGACGCATCGAGCTCTTCCGATCCACGAGGATCGAGACGACGAGCACGCACGGCTCGGGGTGCGCCCTCGCCTCCGCGATCGCCGCCTACGTCGCCCGCGGGAGCGAGCTCCTGGAGGCCGTCAGGCTGGCCCGCAGGTGGGTGCGCCGCGCGATCGAGAACGCGCCGCCGTTGGGCCACGGCCGCGGCCCGCTCGACCTGTTCCCGCGCGACTGACCCCCCGGCCATAGCGGCGGGCCCTTCATCGGGAGCCGGCCCGGCGGATGCGCCAGGCGAGCCTCAGGAACCGCCCGAGATGGGCGAGCGGTTTGATGTGGCTCTTCTCGCCGCCGTAGATCGTGCGGATCGGTACCCACACGATCTCCCAGCCACGGCGCGCGCACTCGACGATCATCTCGACCTCGAAGCCGAAGCCTGGTTCCGAGCACCCCGGCGCCGCATTCATGAGGCGCCGGCCGACGAGGCGGTAGCCCGACTGGTTCTCGGGGATCTCGCGGCCGGTGGCCCAGCGGAGAACATGCCCGCCGAGCGTGTTGGCGAGCCGCCGCGCGGGCGGCATCTCGCCAAAATCACGCGCACCGATCACGAGCTCGGCGCCGGTCCGCTCCTGGGCCGCGAGAAAGGTGGGGATCTCCGCCGGATCGTGCTGGCCGTCGGCGTCCAGGGTGACGACCGCGTCGGCCCCCTCCGCGAGCGCGCGTCGGAAGCCGGCCTTGAGCGCTTCGCCCTTGCCGAGGTTCGCGGGCTGGCGGACCACCCGGGCGCCGGCAGCCTCCGCGACCGACGCGGTGTCGTCCGACGAGCCGTCGTCGACGACCAGGACCGGCAGGTGTCGTGCGGCGCCCTCGATGACGGGAGCGATTCGGGGGGCCTCGTTGTGGGCGGGGATCAATGCGAGGACACCCCCACCCGGGGTGAGAGCGCCCCCGCCGCTCACCGCAGCCGGTGGATCCTGGCTCTGGGAGCGGGGATCACGGCGGCCTGGACTTCGGGGCGCCCCGACGCGGCCGGCTTGGCGGCGGGCGCCGCCTCGGCGCCGTAGGGCCGTTCCGGGTGCCCTCCGGGCGCGGCGCCGTTGCCGTGCACGATCCGGACGCCGGCGCTCGCGCCGATCCGGGTGGCGCCGGCTTGGATCATGCGAAGCGCGGTGGGCTGGTCCTTGACGCCGCCGGCCGCCTTGACCCCCACCCCGGCGCCGACGACCCGCCGCATGAGCCGGACGTCCTCCTCGGTCGCCCCACCGGGACCGAACCCGGTCGAGGTCTTCACGAAGTGGGCGCCCGCCTCCTTCGCCAGCACACACGCCTTCACCTTCTCCTCGTCGGTGAGAAGCGACGTCTCCAGGATTACCTTGACGCGGGCGCGCCCCTCGGCCGCCTTCACGACACCCGCGACGTCACGCTCGACGTCCGAGTAGGCGCCCGACTTGAGAGCCCCGACGTTGACGACCATGTCGAGCTCGGCCGCCCCGTCCTCGAGTGCCCGCAACGCCTCGTAGATCTTGGTCTCGGTGCGGTTCGCGCCCAGCGGGAAGCCGACCACCGTGCACACCCGGACCGGGGTCCGGGCGAGACGCCGCGCGGCCAGACGCACCCACCACGGGTTCAGGCAGACGGTGGCGAAGCAGTTCTCCGCGGCCTCGTCGCACAGCTCCTCGACCTCGCGCCGGGTGGCGGTGGGGGCGAGGAGGGTGTGGTCGATCATCCGGGCGAGCGCGTTGTCGCATGCGCCCACTCCAGGCCCGGCGCTGAACCGCTCGGCGCCGCACGCGGCCAGCCGATCGAGGCGATCCCCGCAGCGCGAGGCGCAGCACGACCCGTCGCAGCGGCCGTCGCACCCGCAGGCCGGGGCGCTCGCTCCGGAGCCGCCCATCTGGACGAGAAGCTCGGCCGCGATCATGTCCGCGATGCGGTCTAGTCGCTCCGACCGGCCGGGACTCCGGGCGGTGATCAGCGAGCCTCCGCGGCCGAGTCCGGCGCGGGGTGCGAGCCGTCATCCAGCAGGTCGATCCGGTCCACGACGCCGATGACGATGTTCTGGAGCGGGATCCGGTCGCGACCGGTGATCTGCCGCGCGGCGTTGCCCTCCCTGGACACGAGGACTCGATCCCCCACGCCAGCGTCCACGCGGTCCACGGCGATCACCTCGTCGCCGTCCGGATCACCGTCGATGTCGAGCGGCTGGACGACGAGCAGCTTGTACTCCCTCAACTCGGGATCCTTGTCGCTGGAGGTCACGGTGCCGGTGACGAGGGCGATGATCACGGGGTCCGCGCGTCTCGCACGGCGCCGTCGACGACCGTGCCGTCCTCGAGGTCGACCCGGTCGATCTTCCCCACCACCGCCGCGTCGACCGGGCAGAAGGGGTCGCGGAGCGGCAGGGAGGCCTCGCGGCTGGTCACGAAGTAGACCCACTCGCCGTCGCCGTACTGTCCGGTGTCGACGGCCACCAGCGGGGATCCCGCGGCCCGCCCGCGGGCGTCGGTGGGCTCGATCCAGAGCAGTGGGTACCCCCTCAAGGGAGGCACCTTGCGGGTGCTCACGACACGGCCGATGACGCGGGCGAAGCGCACGGGCGGAGCATACGGGGCCGCCCCGACGGCGTCAACGGCGGCGGTCACGTCCGCTGCGCCGGGGGACTCAGCTTCACCGGTCAGCCGAGCCGCATGGCCTCGATCGTCGGGCGGCCTCGCCGTCCTGCCAGAATGGCGCAAAAGTAGACGGCACAGGGCTTGCACGTTTCCTTTTCAGCCGATGTCGGTCGGCGGTCCGATCGGCCGAAAGAGCAGACCGGACCCCGTCGTTTTTTCCTTCATTCCATCGAGAGGCAGGCCATGAGCAAGGTTATCGGGATCGATCTCGGCACGACAAACTCCGTGGTGGCCGTGATGGAGGGCGGCGATCCGGTCGTCATCCCCAACGCCGAGGGCTCCCGGACGACCCCCTCCGTCGTGGCGTTCACCAAGGACGGCGAGCGGCTCGTCGGCCAGGTCGCCAAGCGTCAGGCGATCACCAATCCCCAGAACACCATCTTCTCCATCAAGCGGTTCATGGGGCGCAAGCACGAGGAGGTCGCCGCGGAGCGCGAGCAGATGCCCTACGAGATCGTCGAGGGCGACGGCAGTCAGGTCGAGGTGAAGATCGGCGACCAGACGTACACGCCCCCCGAGATCTCGGCGATGATCCTCCAGAAGATGAAGCAGACGGCCGAGGACTACCTGGGCCAGAAGGTCGAGCAGGCGGTGGTCACCGTGCCGGCCTACTTCAACGACAGCCAGCGGCAGGCCACCAAGGACGCCGGCAAGATCGCCGGGCTCGATGTCCTGCGGATCATCAACGAGCCGACCGCGGCGTCGCTCGCGTACGGGCTGGAAAGGAAGAAGGACGAGCAGATCGCCGTGTACGACCTGGGCGGCGGCACCTTCGACATCTCCATTCTCGAAATCGGAGACGGCGTCTTCGAGGTCAAGGCGACCAACGGCGACACCCACCTCGGGGGCGACGACTTCGATCAGCGGATCATCAACTGGATCACCGAGGAGTACAAGAAGCAGGAGGGCATCGACCTCAAGAAGGATCCAATGGCCCTGCAGCGCATCAAGGAGGCCGCCGAGAAAGCCAAGATCGAGCTGTCCTCCACGCAACAGACGGACATCAACCTGCCCTTCATCACCGCCGACCAGTCCGGACCCAAGCATCTCCATCTCACGCTCACGAGGTCCAAGTTCGAGCAGCTGGTCGACGACCTGATCGAGCGCTCGGTCGGTCCCTGCAAGCAGGCCCTCGAGGACGCGGGCGTGAAGGCGGCCGATATCGACGAGGTCATCCTGGTCGGCGGGTCGACGCGCATCCCGAAGGTCCAGGAGACGGTGAAGGGGCTCTTCGAACGGGAGCCCCACAAGGGGGTCAATCCGGACGAGGTCGTGGCCATCGGCGCGGCCATCCAGGGCGGGGTTCTGGCGGGCGACGTCAAGGACGTCCTGCTGCTGGACGTGACGCCGCTGTCGCTGGGCATCGAGACGCTGGGCGGCGTGATGACGACGCTCATCCCGCGCAACACCACGATCCCGACCAAGCGGGCCGAGGTGTTCTCGACCGCCGAGGACAACCAGACCACGGTCGAGATCCACGTGCTGCAGGGCGAGCGCGACATGGCGGGCGACAACAAGACGATCGGCCGCTTTCAGCTCACCGGGATCCCGTCCGCCCCGCGCGGCGTCCCCCAGATCGAGGTGACGTTCGACATCGACGCCAACGGCATCCTGCACGTCTCGGCCAAGGATAAGGCCACCGGCAAGGAGCAGAAGATCCGGATCGAGGCCTCGAGCGGTCTGGAGGAGTCGGAGATCGACCGGATGATACAGGAGGCCGAGGCCCACGCGGCGGAGGACAAGAAGCGCCGCGAGAAGGTCGAGGTCCGCAACCAGGCCGACGCGCTGGCCTATCAGGTCGAGAAGGGGCTCAAAGACCTCGCCGAGAAGATTCCCGCCGACGACAAGGCGAAGGTCGAGGGCTCGCTGGAGCGGATCCGCGAGGCCCTCAAGCACGACGACGAGGCCGAGCTGAAGTCGGCCCTCGAGGAGCTCCGCGGACGCTGGAACGAAGCCACCTCCAAGGCCTATCAGGCGGCCGACACCGGTGCCGCGGAGGAGCCGGCGGCGGGCGGCGCAGGGCCAGAGGGCGAGCCGGCTGAGGAGGACGTCATCGAGGCCGACTACGAGGTCGTCGACGAAGAGAAGTAGAAGCGCCGACCACCGGCATGTCCAAGTCGAAGATGAGCTTCCGGCCGCGGGTCTGGGCGATGGTCGGAGGAGTCGTCGCGCTCGCCCTGGCGATCGCGGCGTTCGATCCGTACCTGTTCACCGGCGGCGACAACGCGCAGTATTACGCGCTGACCCGCGCCCTGGCGACCGGCCGCGGCTACGTCGATCTGGTCTTGCCGGGAGCCCCTCCGCACACGCTCTATCCGCCCGGCTATCCCGCCCTGCTGGTTCCCTTCTACCTCGCCTCGGGGGGGAGCCTGGTCGCGATGAAGCTGCTCTCCCTGGTGGCCGGTGCGGCTCTGCTTTGGGGAGTGTACGCCCTCGCGCGACGCGATCCCGCGATGCCGGCCTGGGCGGCCGCCGCCGCGGTCGCCCTCGTCGGACTGTACCCCCCGTTCCGCGCGTACACCCACTGGGTGCTCTCGGACATGACGTACACCGCGATCGCGATCGCGGCTCTGGTCGCCTTCCAGCGACAGACCGGCGCGGACGAACGGGGGTCGGGATGGGGAGGCTGGCTCCTCGCATGCGGGCTCGCCCTGTGCGCCTTCTACGTGCGGATCGCCGGCGTCGCGCTGCTGGCCGCGGTCGTCGGATGGGCGCTCCTCGAGCGCCGCTGGCGGCGGGCCGCCGTGGCCGCGCTCTTCTTCGCGATCGGCGTGCTGCCATGGATCGTCTGGACCCGACAACCCGCGGCCCCGGCAAGCTACCTGGAGCAGGCAGCCGTCTTGCTGCCGCTGCACGAGGCCCCCGCGGGGATTCTGGGTCTGCTGGGCGAGCGCTTCCGCGAGGTCGTAGTCGAGTACGGGACGTACCAGCTGCCCGGCCTCTTCTGGCCGATCTCCCCGCCTCCGCCCGCCGCCCGGGCGCTGGGCGCGACCCTTGGGGGCGCGCTGCTCCTCTACGGTGCCTGGCGGGTCGTTCGGGAACGGGGTCTTCGACCCTGGGACCTGTACGTCGCGGCGACGCTCGGCCTCATCTATCTATGGCCCTGGCTGGGGGAGCGAATCTTTCTCACCCTGGCGCCGTTCCTCTGGCTCTACC
>JBOHRW010000103.1:0-97143 GCA_050732935.1 Gemmatimonadota bacterium | reverse complement strand
CGTCCACGCGGCCGTGGTGGATGCCGACGGCGGTCTCCTCTCGGCCCACGGCGATCCGCAACGGCGGGCCTGGTTCCGGAGCGCCGCCAAGCCGATCCAGGTCCTTCCCCTGGTCGAGGAAGGCCTGGTCGAACGATTCGGCTTCACGACCCGGGAGCTCGCGGTGATGGTCGCCTCGCACGGCGGCCAGCCGTTCCATCTGGACGCCGTTCGCGGGATCCTCGACAAGGCCGATCTCGATCCCGGGCTTCTCCGCTGTGGACCCCACCCGCCGCTCGATCCCGGGGCCGCCGAGGGGCTTCGGGAAGCGGGGGAGGCGCCGGGGCGGATTCACAACAACTGCAGCGGAAAGCACGCCGGGATGCTGGCCGTCTGCCGGGCCATGGACTGGCCGCTGGAGACGTACCTCGAGCCCGACCATCCCCTGCAGGTGCGCATTCATCGCACGGTGGCCGAGCTGGCGGGGATCACCGCCTCGGAGGTCCACTGCGCGGTCGACGGATGCGGCGCCCCGACGTTCTTCCTTCCGGTGCGCGGGATGGCGGCCGCATTCGCCCGGCTGGCCGCCGCCGACCGGACCCGGGACACCGACCCGGCCCGGGCCATCGGGCGCATCCTCGACGCCATGGCCGCCCATCCGGAGTACGTCGCGGGGACGGGACGCATGGACACGGACCTTATGACCCTTTGCGGCCAGAGCGTCATCGTGAAGACGGGGGCCGAGGGTGTATTCTGCGCCGTCCTCCGCGAGCGCGGGGAAGGCCTCGCTCTCAAGGTGGGCGACGGCGCGAAGCGCGCCCAGGACGTCGCCCTCGTGGAGCTCCTCCTCGAAGCGGGCGCCATCGACAAGCTCACGGCCCGCCGGCTGGAAGGACACTGGCGGCCCGATGTCCGGAACCACGCCGGGCGCGTGGTGGGGAGGATCGACGCGGCGCTGCCGCTCGAGGTGCCTCGATGACCGCCGCCGAGGCGATGGCGATCGGCATGCTCGGCGCCGCGGCCGCCGCCGGCGACCCGGATCGCCTGCGAGAAGCCCTCGACCGGGCCGTGGAGGTCCTCTCGGCCGAGGACATCGACGAGCTTCTTCTCCAGACCTACCTCTTCGCCGGCTTCCCGCGGACGATCAACGCCTTCTACACTTGGCAGTCGTGGGCGATGCGCCGAGGAGGCCGGGGGAAGCCGCGCACCGAGGGCATGCGGCCGGCGCGCTGGCGGGAGCGGGGAGAGCGCCTCTGCCGGCTTATCTACAGCGGGAACTTCGAGGCCCTTCAGATCCGCCTCGCCCGCCTCCATCCCGAGCTCTCCGCGTGGACGCTCGTGGAGGGGTACGGGAAGGTCCTGAGCCGGCCGGGACCACCGGCGGACGTCCGGGAGATGGCGGCCGTGGGCGCGCTGATCGCCATGGGGGAGCGTCGTCAGCTCGCCTCCCACCTGCAGGGCGCCCGCCATACCGGCGTCCAGGCCGACGTCCTCGCGAGCGCAGCCCGGGCAGTGGCGGTCACGTGGGATAGAAAGGGCCTCGTCGAGGAGTTGCTGACGGGGCTCGACGATGGCTGAGACGGGACGGCCGCCACCCTCGGGTGTCCACCGCGCGCGGGTCCGCGTCCGATACGCGGAGACCGACCAGCAGGGGATCGCCTACCACGCTCATTATCTCGTCTGGATGGAGGTCGGGCGGACGGAGTTCCTGGAGGCCCTGGGTTTCCCTTACCGCCGTCTCGAGGAGGAGGGTCTGGTCTTCTCGGTCATCGAGGCGCGCTGCCGCTTCATCCAGCCGGCGCGCTACCACGACGTGGTGGAGATCGCGACCGGCGTGAGCGAGCTCCGTAGCCGGTCCGTGGTCTTTGCCTACGAGCTGACCACGGACGGGCGTCGTCTGGCCGACGGGGTGACCCGGCTCCTGGCCATGGGGAGCGATCGGCGCCCGCGCCGGATCCCCGGCGACCTCGCACTCGCCCTCAGACGCGTCGTGACCGGCTGAACACGGCCAGCTAAACCCGGTCGGTCCCGGCAACGTTTCCCATCAGCGGGTTGCCCGCGGCGTCAAACGTGCACATCCTTGCGGCGGGCGCGTATCGAGCTCACGGGCCGAGGACCACCACCTTCGGGGGCTGAACAGGACGATGGCACATCGCCGACCCGATCTCTCGATCCGCATGACCCTCCTGCTCGTCCTCCTCCTGACCATTCCCGCCCCGCTCTCCGCCCAGTACTCCCGCTTTGGCAAGAACAAGGTCCAGTACGACGACTTCCGGTGGGAGATCCTGACCGGCGACCACCTGGACGTCTACTACTACCCGGAGGAGCGGGAGCTGGCCCTGGTCGCCCTCGACTACGCCGAGGAGTCGTTCGGGTTCCTGGAGCACAAGTTCTCGTACAGCCCCAAGGACCGGATCCCCCTGGTCGTCTACGCGAGCCATCAGCACTTCGAGCAGACCAACATCGTGCCCTTCTTCATCCCGGAGGGCGTGGCGGGGTTCACCGAGTTCCTGAAGGGGCGGGTGGCGCTGCCCTTCAACGGGTCGTACGCGGATTTCCGACGTGTGATCCGGCACGAGCTCGTGCATGTCTTCCAGGCCCGCAAAGGCGCCCATCTCAAGCGGCTTCATCCGGGCGGCTACGCTTGGAACTCGCCGTTCTGGTTCACCGAAGGGCTGGCCGAATATTGGTCGGGCCCGTGGAGCGCGGAGGGCGATCTCGTGGTGCGGGACCTGCTCCTGAACGGTCGGCTCCCGTCCGTCCCCGAGCTGGACCGCTTCGCCGGGTCGTTCGCCGCATACAAGCTGGGACAGAACCTGTTCGAGTTTCTCGGTCGGGAGTTCGGCGAGGAGCGGGTCGTTGAGCTGATGGAGAGCGAGTGGAAGTATCGGAACTTCTCGACCGCATTCCGGAAAGTCTACGGCATCACGATCGACGAGCTGACCAACCGCTGGCATCGCCATCTCATGCAGCGCTACTTCCCGACCCTGGCCGCCGAGCGGTCCGTTTCCACGATCGCAGAGCCGGTCGTGACGGAGGGGCGGCTGAACTTCACGCCCGCCGTTCTGCCTGTCGGAGCCCGCGGCGACGGCGACGGGGAAAGCGGGATCGCCTACCTGTCGCTGGGAAGCGGCTACACGACGATTCGCACCGCCGATCTGGATGAGCCCAATCACGACATCGACACGGTCGTGACGGCCGGGCGATCGGGAGACATGGAGTCGCTCCATCCCTTGCAGAGCCTGATCGACGTCAGCCAGGGGGGGTGGCTGGTCTTCGTCGCCAAGCAGGGCGCGCGGGACGCACTTTACGTCTACGACCTCGAGTCGGGCGACCGAGAGCGCGAGATCTCGTGGGAGGACCTCGCGGTGCTCTCCTCCCCCACCTGGTCGCCGGACGGGCGGCGCGTCGTGTTCGTGGGGCTCTCGACGGCCGGCTTCTCCGATCTCTACCTCTGGAACACCGAGACCGGCCGTCGCGAGCGGCTCACCGACGATCGCTACCTCGAGGCCACGCCGAGCTGGTCGCCGCGAGAGAACGAGATCGTCTTCGCCAGCGATCGCACGCCTTTTGGCGGCGAGGGGGCCTGGAATCTGTTCCTGATCGACGTCGGGAGCCATGAGGTGCGCCCGTTGACCTTCGGGCGTTGGGTTGACCGGGACCCGGACTGGTCCCCGGACGGCGAGCGGATCGTCTTTTCCTCGGATCGGGCGGGGACCTTGGATCTCTATGTAGTCGACCGCGAGGGCAACGGCATGCGCGCGACCGAACTGGCCGCCGGAGCCATGCACCCGCGCTGGTTCCGTGAAAACGGACGCGACTACGCCGTCTTCACGGCCTACGAGAACCTCGCGTACGGGATCTACCGCGCCGAGCTGCCGAACGACCTCCCGCCGACCTTCTCTCTCTCGGTGGACTCCGAGGTGCCGCAGTGGGCCTGGGAGATCCCCGCGGGCGAGAAGTACGTGCAACGGGAGTACAAGAGGGAGTTCGGTCTGGACTTCGCGAGCGCAGCGCTCGCCTTCGCCGAGGACGGCAGCCGGGGCGAGGGGGCGCAGGTGTTCTTCAGCGACCTTCTGGGGGATCATGTCATCATCGGCCAGGTCAACTCCCAGCAGGGCCGGACCAACCTCTTCTCCGGCTTCACCGGCGTGCTCACGTACGTGAACCTCGAGAACCGGCTCAACTGGGGAGTGAGTGGTTATCGACTGCGCTCGTTCTTCGAGTCACTGCTCGGAGACGAGTTCAGCAGCGCCGGACAGTTCGGGCGCGAGGGAATCGGGTTCCGCAACGACTTCTTCGAGGAGCGGTGGGGTGCGACGGGGATCCTGCTGTACCCGTTCTCCAAGTTCCAGCGCGTCGAGGCGGAGATGACCTTCGAGCGCAACACGATCGACGAAACCTCGGACAGCGGGGATTTCTTCCGTGATTCATGGCTCATGATCCCGTCGTTCGGCTATGCCTTCGACAACACCCTCTGGGGACCGGCCGGCCCCATCGACGGTCAGCGTCTGAGCTTCACGGTCAGCCCGGTCGTGAACCTGAGCCAGGGCGGGGTCGAGACCACCGACGTTCTCCTGGATGCCCGCAAGTACTTCCGCACCTCGCAGAGCACCACCTACGCGGTGCGCGCCCGCGGCCGCTACTCGGAAGGCGACATCCCCACCTTCTACTTCCTGGGAGGGCCGCTCTCGCTGCGCGGCTATCCGCGCTACACCCTGAGCGGGAGCACCACCCTCCTGCTCAACCAGGAATGGCGCTTCCCGATCGTGCCACCCGATCGCCTCCGGACAGGTCCGGCGGTTTTGATCGCCAACGGGATCTGGGGCGGCCTGTTCGTGGATCTCGGGAACGCCTGGGTCCAGCAGTTCGAGAAGTGGCCCGGAGTGCTCGGGTCCTACGGGGCGTCGATCCGCTACCCGCTCTTCGGCCCGCTGATCTTGCGCTTCGACTGGGCGCGGCGGTTCGAGATCGACGATCGCCGGAACCTGTTCCCCGGCGAAGAGGACGATACCCAGTTCTCGTTCTTCGTAGGGTACGACTTCTAGCGCCTCGCTGCGGAACCGCCAGGAGAGCCCCTACCGCGCCGCGCCCTCCGGGCGGAAAGCGTACAGCGTTCCGCGTTCGGTGAACACGAAGAACTCGCGCTCGCGGGCCAGCGGGCGCGAGGTGATCGCGCCGTCGAGGCGGGCCTCCCAGAGGGGTTCGCCGGTCGCGAAGTCGATCAGGTGGAAGACGCCCTCGAGGCTGCCGATCCCGATCACGCCACCCGAGATCCGCGGCGGGGACCGGAGGGTCGATGGCAGCTCGGCGTGCCATACGATCTCCGAGTTGGCCCAGTTGTAGCGCCAGATCGTCCCTTCATGTCCCACCAGCACGAGGTCGTCGGCCACCTCTTCGGGGCCCAGGTAGAACCGGCTCGGGAACGAGCGCTGCTGGACGACCTGAAGATCGTCGTCCACCTCGATGAGAAGCCCTTCCAGGGTCGCGAAGATCACCGTTCCGCCATTGGGGCGGACGAGAGGATGGCCCCACATGGGGCCCGCGCCGGGGTTGGTCGAGTCGCGCACGGAGCCGTCGAACGCGTCCACCGCATAGAGCTCGCCATTCGAGGCCGCGAGGACGAGCGTACCGTCCAGGAGAGCGGGGGCGCTCGTCACTCGTGTCTCCAGCTCGGTCAACCACTGCAGGGCGCCGGTCTCGTCGAAGGCCCGTACCTCACCGATCGATGAGACCGTGTAGATGCGATCCGGCGTGACGATCGGTGGGGCGACGAGGTCTCCCGCCTCGACGGCCCAGAGCACGCGGTTCGACCCGCGGTCGAGGGCGACGAGCCGGGCCCCCTTGCGCATCTCGGCCAGATAGATCCGCTCCTCGGTGACCACCGGAGCGGCTTCGAATCCTCCTTTGAAGCTGTCCTTCCAGACCACCTTCGGGCCGTCCAGGCTCACGACGTGAACGTTGCGATCGAGGCTCGCGATCAGGATCCGAGAGTCGTTCCAGACGAGCGGCGCCGAGCCACCCCGGGACACGTCCAGCCGCCAGGCCTCCGTCCATGCACCGGGCGGGGCGGCCGGCCTGCGCTCGACGGTCGCCAGGGTGGGGGCCGTAGATGGGGCCGGGCTGGACTCCGGGACGGGATTCTGTGCGCCGGCCGGTGCGGTGGCGAGGGCGATGGCGAGCGGGATGGCCGCCGCGGAGCGATGACGGTGGAGACGAAGAGAAGGGTTTGACAAGCTGTACCTCCAGGCTACTTTGCGGGCCGCGTGAAGGCCACAAGATACGTACGGATCGCGGAGCTCGCCGACCACGTGGGAGAAACGGTCGAGCTCCGGGGATGGTTGTACAACAAGCGCTCGAGCGGCAAGATCTCGTTCCTGCTCGTCCGGGATGGGACCGGGGTCGTCCAGGGCGTCCTGGTCCGGGCCGATGTCGACCCGGAGACCTGGGCGGCGTATGACAGCCTGACCCAGGAGTCCTCGCTGATCGCCACCGGGACGGTGCGCGAGGACGCCCGCGCCCCCGGCGGGTTCGAGCTGTCGCTGCGCACGGTGGAGCCGGTCCAGATCGCCTCCGAGTACCCGATCGGCCCCAAGGAGCACGGCAGCGGCTTTCTGCTCGACAATCGCCACGTGTGGCTGCGCTCGAGCCGTCCCTGGCACGTCCTGCGCGTCCGCGACACGGTGATCCGGGCGATCCGCGTCTTTCTCCACGAGCGCGGCTTCCTCCTCCTCGACACGCCGATCCTGACGCGCGCGGTTGGCGAGGAGGCCGGGACCCTGTTCGAGACCGAGTACTTCGATCTCGGCAAGGCTTCTCTCGCGCAGACCGGTCAGCTCTACGTCGAGGCGGGCGCCATGGCGTTCGGTCGCGTGTACTGCTTCGGTCCCACCTTCCGCGCCGAGAAGTCCAAGACCCGCCGGCATCTGACCGAGTTCTGGATGGTCGAGCCCGAGATGGCGTGGTTCGACTGGGAGGACAGCATGGACCTCCAGGAGGACCTGATCGTGGGGGTCGTGGAGCGCGTGCTCGCCGAGCGTCGCGCCGACCTCGAGGCCCTGGAACGGGATGTCGCGCGCCTGGAGGCGGTGAAGGAGCCCTTTCCCCGCCTCTCGTACGACGACGCGGTCGAACACCTCAGGGAGAAGGGGAGCGCGACCGAGTGGGGGCAGGACTTCGGGGGCGAGGACCAGACCCTCCTCACCGAGACCTCCGACCGGCCGGTCTTCGTGCACTCTTTCCCGAAGAAGGCCAAGGCCTTCTACATGAAGGAGCACCCGGAGCGATCGGACGTCGTGCTGTCCAACGATCTGTTCGCCCCCGAGGGCTACGGCGAGATCATCGGCGGCTCGCAGCGCGAGGACGACCACGACCGGTTGCTGGCGCGGATCCGCGAGGAAGACCTCCCCGAGGAGGCGTACGCGTGGTACCTGGATCTCCGCCGCTACGGTTCGGTGCCGCATTCGGGGTTCGGTCTCGGGGTGGAGCGGACGGTGGCCTGGATCTGCGGGCTCGCCCATCTGCGCGAGGCGATCCCGTTTCCACGCCTCATCAACCGGCTGGAGCCGTAAAGGCGCCCGATTCAACGCTCCGCGGCCTTGACCTCCTCCCATAGAGCGTCCAGCGCGTCGAGATCCTGCTTCTCGAGCGCCATGCCGCGCCGGTCGGCGAGCTCCTCGAGCCTTCTGAACCGCGCCTCGAACTTGCGGTTGGCCCGCTGCAGTGCGGTGTGGGGGTGGACCCCGAGGAGCCGCCCCCAGTTGACGGCGGCGAAGAGGAGATCGCCGTACTCCTCCTCGACGCGCTCGGGCGACTCGTCGCCGGTGGCGCGCACGGTCTCCGCGATCTCCTCCTTCAGCTTGGCGAGAGCGCCGTCGGCCGCTTGCCAGTCGAAGCCGACCGTAGCGACCTTTTGCTGGATGCGATAGGCCCGTACCAGCGCCGGAAGCCCTTCGGGAAGCGAGCCGATCACGCCCGTGCGGCCACCGGCGCCGGAGCGCTCCTCCCGCTTCAATCTCTCCCACATCGCCTGGTGCCTCTCACCAGCATACTCGGTATCGCCGAACACGTGGGGGTGGCGGCGGATCATCTTGTCGATCAGAACGCCGGCCACGCGCGGCTCGTCGAACGCGTCCGATTCTTCGGCGATCACGATCTGAAAGGCCAGGTGGAGCATGAGGTCGCCGAGCTCGTCGACCATCCTCTCGCGGTCGCCGGCCTCGATCGCCTCGGCCGCCTCGTGCGCCTCCTCGAGGAGATGGGGCAGCAGCGTGCGGGGGGTCTGCTCGCGATCCCAGGGGCAGCCGTCCGGGTCGCGCAGCCGGCGCAGGAGTGCGAGCACGCCCTCGAAGTTGCGCGAGAATCGACCGTCGTCGTTCACCGTATCGAAGCTAGCAGGTCCTCCTCCGGGGCGCGCAGCCGATCGGCCCGCCTTCAGCGCATGCGGGTTGCTGGGGTCCCGGGTGCCTCCTATCCTTCCGCCCCCGTGACGACCCCTCCTCCGACCGAGCCCGAGACCGTTCGCACGTGGGTGGACGTGGACCTGGCCAGGATCCCGGACAACGTGCGGGCCCTGCGGTCCAGGCTCCAGGATGGCGCCGACATCCTGGTCCCCGTCAAGGCCGATGCGTACGGCCATGGCCTCCTTCCCGTGGCCCGCGTCCTGGAAGGGGCCGGAGTGTGGGGGCTCGGGATCGCCGCGCTGGACGAGGCCGAGATGCTGCGGAAGGCGGGAATCGAGACGCGGCTCCTCTGCCTGATGCCGATCCTGCCCGCCGAAGCCGGCCGTGCCGTTGAGCTCGGCGTCACGCCGGCCGTCACCGATCGCGGTCAGGCGGAGGCCCTGGCGGCGGTCGGAAGGAAGGCGGGACTTCCCGTCTCTGTCCACGTGGAGGTGGACACGGGGATGGGGCGCAGCGGCGTCCGGGACGACGGAGCCGTGGCGCTCGTCCTGGCGATCCGCGAATTGCCGGGGCTGGAGGTGGACGGTATGTTCACCCACTTCTCCAGCGCCGACGAGGCCGACCGGGGCCACACCGACCGCCAGCTCGCGCGCTTCGAGGCCGTGCTCTCGGCCCTGGCCGAGCTCGGGTTCCGTCCCCGCCATGTTCACGTCGCCAACAGCGCCGCGGCCCTCCGATTCCGTGGAGCCGGTCGCACGCTGGTCCGGCCGGGGATCGCGATCTACGGCGCGGTGGACGAGATCGCGACGGATGCCGACGATGAGGGGGCGGTCTTCGATCGACAGGCGTTCGCACCGGTCCTGAGCTGGCACGCGCGGGTCGTGGCGGTCAAGCGGCTGCATCGCGGCGAATCGGTCAGCTACCATCGCCTGTACACGGCAAGGGAGGAAGAGAGGATCGCGCTTCTTGCGGTGGGGTATGGAGATGGCTTGCCCTTGGGGCTCTCGAACCGGGGCCGGGTCCTCCTCCGCGGCCAGCGGGTGCCGGTCCGCGGGGCGGTGTGCATGGACCTGACGATGGTCGACGCGACCCCGTTTCCGGACCTGACGGTGGGCGAGGTCGCCACGCTGATCGGGCGCCAGGGAGCGACCCATCGCACGGTGGCTGACGTGGCCGGCGAGAGCGGCCTCTCCAGCTACGCCGTCTTCACCGGCATCACCGCTCGCGTGCCGCGACGATATCCGAAGGGAGTCGAAGGATGACGGAGGCTGAAGGCAGCTACCGGGAGCGGCGCTCGGCCCACGCCTCGGAGGAGGAGGATGCAGAGGCCCGCTCCGCTCCGCCCGAGCCGGCGCCTGGGCCCGAGGCTCCGCCCGCCCGGCCCGCCGAGGACCGGGACACAAGGATCGCGATACCCGGCGGAGAGACGCGACCCGAGCCGGGGGAGGCCGGGGCGGCTCCATTCCCGGAAGGTCCCTTCTTCGACGTCGTCCAGTACGTCGTCCTCAGGGCCAGCCAGTGCCTGGGCGAGATCCCCTTCGACGAGACGGGCGAGAAGCGTGTTCTTCCGCGCGAGGCCAAGGGCTACATCGATCTCCTGTCGGCGCTCCGCGAACGGACCAAGGACGATCTGTCGAAGGAGGCCGCGAGCGCTCTCGACAACGTTCTTTCCGATCTGCGCATGCGTTACCTGGAGCTCGGGTGAGCGGTGTCTCCCTGGAGGAACGGGCGCTCGCCGCGCGCGATCGGGCCTACGCCCCGTACTCGGGCTACCGGGTGGGGGCCGCGCTCGAGGCCGAGGATGGCCGCGTCTTCGACGGTTGCAACGTGGAGAACTCCTCCTATTCGGTCACCTGCTGCGCCGAGCGCGTCGCCCTCTTCTGTGCGGTCGCCGCCGGGGCGAAGCGGTTCCGCCGCATGGTTATCTCCGCCGCGGGCCGCACGCCGTACCCGTGCGGGGCCTGCCGGCAGGCCTTGAGCGAGCTCGCGCCGGACCTGCCCATCGTCATCCTGGCCGAGGACGGGTCCCGACACGAGTTCACGCTCGGCGAGCTTCTGCCGTTACCCTTTCGGATGGAGCCTGGACGATCATGAAGATGGGACGCGTCGTGGGCAGCGTGGTCGCCAGCCGGAAGGACGAGAAGCTGGGGGGGCTCAAGCTGCTGCTCGTCAGGGACCTCGACGTGGACCTGTCCCTCGATCGCGGCTACATCGTGGCCGTCGACGCCGTGGGCGCCGGTGCCGGGGAGGTCGTCCTCTACGCGACCGGCAGCTCGGCTCGGCAGACCGACCTGACCGATGCGAAGCCGGTCGACGCGGTCATCATGGCCATCGTCGACGAGTACGACGTGAGCGGCGAGGTCACGCGCACGTGAGGCGCTCGCTCCTCGCGGGGGTGGCGGTCTGGTTCGCCATCGCGGCCTGCACGGGTGGCGACGCGAGCCCGGTCGGGGGTGACCTGCTGCCGGGGGGGGTCCTGGGGGAAGGGCTCGAGGTGATCGCGCACCCGGATCTCGCGCTGGCCGAGGACTATCCGATCTTTCCCGCGACCCGCGCCGAGGGGGACCGGCTGGTGTCCGCCCACATGTGGCCGGACGCGGCCGGCTTCGAGAGCCGGCCGCTCTTCCGCTTCTCGCTGACCGAGCTCGACAGCCTCCCACCCGAGACCCAGATCCTCGAGGCCAGTCTTCGACTGGTGATCGGATCGAGGGTGGACGAGCCGGTCCAGCTCGCGGTCCATAGGGTCACCGCGAGCTGGGGCGAGGAGGCGGCAACGTGGGAGCGCCGCCAGCTCGGCGAGCCGTGGATCCAGTCGGGGGGCGACTTCGATCCCGTTCCCGTCGCCGAGTTCGTGATCGAGACGGTCGGGGAGCCGGACTCGGTGGCCGCCGACACCGTGGAGGTCGCGCTTCCGACCGCGCTGGTGACGAGCTGGCTCTTCGAATCCGAACCCAACGACGGCCTGATCCTGATCCAGCGAACACCGGGTGCGAGCGTCCAGTTCGTGTCCCGTGGGTTGGGCGGCATCAATCTCAACGGGCCGCGCCTCGAGTTCATCGTCCAGCTCGGGGATCCCGGCAGCCCGGCCGCCGAGATCTCCCTGCTGGCCCGCGAAGACACCTTCATCGCCACCGGAGGCGGGACGCCGGCCGGGGATCTGGTCGTATCCGGTGGGGCGGAGGTGCGGCGCATCGTGCTGATGCCCGACCTGACGGGACTTCCCGACGGCACCGTGGTGGCCCGCGCCCAGCTGGTCCTGCCGGTGGAAGGGGTGAGCCTGCCGGGCGACTCCATCGCGCTCGTGGCGGGCCGCGTGGTGAGCGAGTTCCGCGGCGAGAAGACGATTCTCGCCGCCCCGTCGGGCAGCAACTTCTTCGGTGTCGCCCCGGTCGTGCGTGACAGCCTGCCGGTGGACTCGCTCGTCTTCGAGAACCCGTTCCTGAGCAGCGCGGTCCGCGGGTGGCTGCGCGATCCCGAGACCAATCGCGGGCTGTACATCGTCCTGGCGAACGAGCCCTCGGACTTCGGGGCCGTGGGATTCGCGGGACCCGGCGCCCTCCCCGAGCGCCGGCCCCACCTCCGGCTGGTCGTGGTGCCGGTTGGGGAATCGGGGCCGTGAGAAGGGTATTTCTGCTGGCCGTGGCGGTGGCCGTTTGGGTCGCCCCCGTCCGCGCGCAGGAGAGCGTGTTCAACCTGCCGCTGCCTGGGCTGCCGGGCTCCGGGGAGAGCGTCCGCAGCCGCGGGATGGGCGGGGCGCCGGTCGGGCTCATGGCCGAGTCGTTCTCGATGGGCAACCCGGCCTGGATCGCCGGCTTCGAGCGCGCGGGGCTCTACCTGTCCCTGCTCGGGCAGCGCACCACCGCGGAGGATAGCCAGACCTCCGGGGACTTCGACGATGTGATGTTCCCGATGGGTCAGGCGGTGATCCCGGCGTTTGGCGCCGTGATCGGGATCGGGTACTACCAGCATCTCGATTTCGACGCGTCGATCGAATCCAGCGTCTTGTTCGAAGGCGACACGGTGCCGGTCGGTTTCGCCTCGGACGGCGGGGTAGGCGTCATCGTGCCCGCCCTCGCGTACCCGCTGAACGAGCAGACGAGTGCGGGAGTCTCGCTGGACTTCTATCTCGGATCGCGGGAGGTCGTGCGCTCGATATCGATCCCGGGTGAGCTGGCCACCCGGGACACGCTGGCGCGGGACTTCGGCGGGGCCGGGCTGACGCTGGGCATCACGCGCGAGCTGTGGGAAGGGACGCGCCTCGGGCTCGCCTACCGGTTCCGGCCCGACCTGGACAGCGAAGTGACGCGAGCCGGAGATCCCGACCTGCTGGGCCGCAAGTCCGAGATCCGTCTGCCGGACGAGCTTATCGTCGAGGCGAGCGTGGGCTTGTCAGAGCGCCTGCGGCTGGGCGCCGGTCTGCGCTACGCGGGGTGGGAGGGAGCCTTCCAGGAGGATCTGGCCGCGGAGGAGACGGAGCTCGGGGACGCCTGGGAGGTGGGTGGCGGAATCGAGTTCGCTCCCGAGAGCCCGGTCGCCCTCGTGATCGGCCCCGAGGCGCCCCTCAGAGTGGGCTATCGCTGGAGTCGGCTGCCGATCCGGATCGACGGCGAGCCGGTCAGCGAGTGGGCGCTGGCGCTCGGCTACAGTCGCGGTTTCAGCGACCTGAGCCGGGTGGACGTGGCGGTGGAGTACGGCCGCCGGGGGGATCTCGAGACGAATGTCGTGAGCGAGAGGTTCGTGAGGGTGGGGGTGGGGTTGGGGGTATTCGAGATATGGCGCCGAATCGACTAGGAGGCTGTTGAAAATGACCACCACCCACTTCGTGGGTACCCGGTTCGTTGCACTCCTTCGGAAACCTTGCGGCGTACAGCTGCCGGCTTCGCGGGCGCCCGCGTACGCCTCGGGTGTCCTCAGTCGTGCGCCCGGGGCACCCGCGAAGCGGGTCGCTTGGCCATTTTGAACAGCCTCCCGCCTTTTTCAAAACGGTTTGACGGTCATTGGGGGGAGGTCTAACTTGAGTTTTTTCCGTCGATCAACGAGAACATCCTGCCTCGGGGGGATCCGGCAGAGATCCCCAACCCGATCGAATGCGGCATAACCTCAAACTACGCTGGGCGATCATCGCGATCGCGGTCCTCGCTTCGGCATGGTACCTGTGGCCGACGCTGCGGCTGTACTCGATGACCGCCGAGGAGCGCCAGGTCCTCCAGGAGTCCGATCCCGCCGAGTGGGACCGGCTGAGCGAACGGGCGATCCAGCTCGGCCTGGACCTCCAGGGTGGGATGCACCTCGTTCTCGAGGTCGATGAGAGCGAACGCTCCTTCACCGATGACGAGCGCGCGGACGCCATCGACCGTGCGCTGGAGATCATCCGTAACCGTGTCGACCAGTTCGGCGTCGCCGAGCCTCTCATCCAGAAGGTGGGCGACGAGCGGATCATCGTGGAGCTCCCCGGAATCCAGGACGAGGAGCGGGCGAAGGAGCTGGTTCAGCGCACCGCCTTCCTCGAGTTTCAGATGGTCCTCGACGGCCAGGAGCTGACCGACCGCCTGCGGGACGTTGACGCCGCGCTCGCCGGACGGGCGGTGCCCACCGCCGCGGCGCCCGCCGACACTGTCGCTCCGGACACGCTGGCCGCGGCAGACGCCGATACCCTTGCGGCCACCGCGCAGGACACCTCGGGAGCCACCACTCTCGGAGAGTTCCTCGGTCAGGAGGAGCCACCGGGAGCGACCGCCGCGGACGGGCTGGGAGACGACGAAGCCCCTCTCTCCTCTCTCCTGCAGACCGAGGCCGTGGGGCCGGACGCCTTCAACCTGCTGGTCGACGAGACGCAGGTGGAACGGGTCCGCGAGCTCTTGCGGGATCCGGCCGCGCAGCAGGTGATCGGCGACCGCCACGAGTGGCTGTGGTCGGGCGAGCCCCAGACGTTCGCCGACGGCCGCAGCTACGAGAGGCTCTACCTGGTCGAGCGGGAGGCCGAGCTCACCGGGGAGGTCATCGCCACGGCTGCCGCCGGTTTCGATCCGCAGATGATGAACCAGTCGATCGTGTCGCTCAGCATGACCGAAGAGGGCGCGTCGACGTTCGCCGATGTGACCGGACGGCACGTCGGGGACCGCATGGCCATCGTTCTCGACGAGGTGGTGCGGATGGCTCCCAACATCCGGCAGCGGATCACCGGAGGAAACGCACAGATCGAAGGCTTCGACTCGGTCGAAGAGGCGCGCGACATCGCGATCGTGCTGAGGGCCGGTGCGCTCCCGGCTCCGCTCGAGATCCTCGAGGAGCGGACGGTGGGGCCGTCTCTGGGTGCCGACTCGATCGACAGCGGCCGCCGGGCCGGCTGGATGGGGCTGCTCGCCGTGCTCGCGCTCATCGTCTTCTACTACCGGGCCTCGGGGCTGGTCGCCAACGTGGGGCTGGTCCTCAACTTCGCGCTGATCCTTGGAGCCCTGGCCGGCTTCGGGGCCACGCTGACTCTCCCCGGGATCGCCGGTCTCATTCTGACGGTTGGCATGTCGGTGGATGCCAACGTCCTGGTCTTCGAGCGGGTTCGTGAGGAGCTGGCCCTTGGGAAGTCCGTGCGGGCGGCGCTCGACGCCGGATATGACCGGGCCTTGGTGACGATCCTCGATTCCCAGATCACGACCTTGATCGCTGCCGCCGTGCTCTTCCAGTTCGGGACCGGGCCCATCAAGGGGTTCGCGGTCGTGCTCACGATCGGCATCATCTGCTCGATCTTCACCGCGGTCTTCGTGACGCGTACGATCTTCGAAACCTGGACCCGCCGCACGGCGGCGCAGTCCCTGAGCATCTGAGGCGGTCATGATCTGGCTCTTTCGAGGTGCGGATTATCCGTTCATGAAGTACCGACAGTGGGCCTTCGGGCTCTCGGGGCTGCTGATCCTCGTTACGATCATTTCGATCATCGTCAAGGGCGGCTTGGAATACTCCATCGACTTCACGGGGGGAACGCTGATTCAGCTCGACTTCGAGGAGTCCATCGAAGCCCAGCGCCTGCGGGATGCCCTCGACGACATGCCGGGCCTCGAGTCGAACGAGGTGCAGCGCTTCGGCGACCCTTCGGACGTGGTGATCCGGGCGCAGGTCCCGGCCGGTGAGGAGGAGCTGTTCGGCCAGCGCATCGAGGAGCACCTTCGCCAGGCGCCCGAGCTCGCGGGACGCTCGTTCGAGGTCCTCCGGACGGAGGCCGTGGGTCCCAAGATCGGCGAGGAGCTCAAGCGTGATGCGCTGATGGCCATCCTGTATGCCATGGGATTCATCATGATCTATGTCGCCTTCCGATTCGACCTCAACTTCGGGGTGGCTGCGATCCTGACCACGCTCCACGACATCGTGCTGTCGGTCGGCATCTTCTCCCTGACCGGCAAGGAAATCTCGCTCTCGGTCGTGGCGGCCTTTCTGACCATTGTGGGCTATTCCATCAACGACACGATCGTGGTCTTCGACCGCATTCGGGAGGACCTCAAGACCATGCGGCGAACACCCTACGAAGACCTCGTGAATCGAGCGGTGAACGAGACGCTGTCGCGAACGATACTGACGGGTGGAACCACTCTGGTGGTCCTCCTGTTCCTCTTCTTCATTGGTGGGGAGGTCATCCACGACTTCGCGTTCGCCCTCATCATCGGAATCCTCATCGGGACCTACTCGTCGATCTTGATCGGCGCACCACTGGTGGTCGAGTGGAAGCACCGAATCGAGGGTCGCGGCGACGGCGCGGCTTCCCCGAAGAAGCCCCGGAAGAGCAAGCAGCCCGCCTAGCGGTGCCTGGCGCCCCGGGGTTCTTCGACAGCCACTCCCACCTCCAGGATCCGGCATTCGACGGGGATCGGGAGGCGGTCCTTGCCCGGGCCTGGCACGCAGGGGTCCGCGAGATCGCGGTCATCGCCTCGGATCCCGACAGCGCCGCGTCGGCCCGGGCCCTGGCCGCCCGCGAGCCGGCCGCGGCGAGCCCCCGGCTCTACTGGACAGCCGGTCTCCATCCGCACGACGCCGTGAGGTGGGACAAGGACGTGTGCGAGGCCATTCTCGAGCAACTCGATGCCGGGGCCCTGGCGGTCGGCGAGACGGGTCTGGACTTCCATTACGACAGCAGCCCGCGCGACCGGCAGCGGGACGCTTTCGCCGGGCAGCTCGCCATCGCCCGCGAGCGGGACCTGCCGGTCGTCGTTCATTCGCGGGACGCCGAGGACGATACGCTGGAGGTGATCGCGGACTCGGAACTCCCTCCCGAGCGTGTCGTGCTGCACTGCTTCAGCGGGAGCCTGGCCATGCTCGAGCGGGCCGCGGAGGCCGGCCATTACGTGTCCTTTTCGGGGATGGTGACGTTTCGCTCGTTCGCCGCGGGAACGCTCGTCGGACGGGTGTCGGCGGACCGTCTGCTGGCTGAGACCGACGCGCCCTATCTGGCTCCGGTTCCTCATCGCGGAACGCGCAACGAGCCGGCCTTCGTGGTCGAGACGATCGCCCGCCTGGCCGAGCTCAAGGGGACGGACGTAACCGCTATGGGCGCGCTCACGCGGGCCAACGCGCGCCGCTTCTACGGGCTTCCGGATGAGGATGATCCGGAAGCGTGAGGATCTCGCGGCGGTCCTTTCTGCGGAACCTGGACGGCTACGATCACCTCGAGGTGTTCGTCGTGTCGGCCGTCACCGCGATCCTGGCCATCCGCCTCTTCCTCCACCTCACGGGCTACCCGCAGATCGGGGGCGAAAGATTTCACATCGCGCATCTGCTGTGGGGCGGCCTGCTCATGCTGCTTGCGTTCGTGGTCGTCCTCGCCTTCCTCGGCGAAGCCCGCCTGCGCGCGGCGGCCGTGCTGGGAGGCCTGGGGTTCGGCACGTTCATCGACGAGGTGGGGAAGTTCATCACCCGCGACAGCGACTACTTCTTCGAGCCTGCAGTGGCGATCATGTACGTCACCTTCGTCTCGCTGCTGCTGGCGGGTCATCTGATCGGCGGACGGGGGGAATACTCGGGCCTGGAGTACCTGCTGAACGCCCTTCGCGAAATGGAGGAGCTGGCTCGTCACGACCTCGACGAGGCCGAAGCCGAGCGGGCGCGGCGGTACCTCGAGCGGAGCGAGCCCGGACATCCGCTGGTCGAAGGGCTGACGATCGCCCTGCACGACGTCGAGCTCCGACCGCCGCGGCTGACGGCGTTCGCCATGGGCCGCGAGCGTCTGAGGGCCCTGTACCGGAAGCTGGTCCGGCTTCCATGGTTCGACCGGGCGATCATCCTGGTGTTCGTGGGCCAGCTCGTGATCAAGCTGCTGTATGGGGCCCTTCTGGTGTACACGGTCGGGCTGCGTCACGACGAGATCCTGGACTGGCGTTTCATGGGCTGGGCGGCCGAGCGGACGCTGGATCTTTCGGGGGCCGAGGTGGCGCAGCTCGTCGCCAGCGGGGTTGCCGGCGTCTTCGTGCTGCTCGGCGTGACCCGCGTCCTCAAGGGAAGCCGGCTGGCGGCGTTCCGCATGTTCGAGCGGGCCATCCTCGTCTCGATCCTGCTGGTCCAGGTTTTCAGCTTCTATCAGGAGCAGTTCGCCGCCCTGGTCGAGCTGCTCGGCAACCTGACCCTTCTCGTTCTGGTGCGGTCCATGATTCGCCTCGAGACCGAGGAGCTGGAGGCCTGAGGTCACTTGTTCGGGGCGGAACGCGTTTCTAGCTTACCGCTTCCAGCTTCCTTTCGGAACCTTTGCACGAGGTGCCGTTGGCCATCCGCGCGATAGCCGAGCTCTTCGGGCGCTCCCCGTTTGGGCCGCTCGTCCAGCACACCCAGAAGGTGAACGAGACCGTGCGGGAGGTGCGCCCGCTTCTGGAAGCGTTCCTTGCGAAGCGCTACGACGAGGTCCAGACGATCTACGATCGGATCTCCGACCTCGAGCACGAGGCCGACACGATCAAGCGCGAGATCCGCAACCATTTGCCGAAGTGGTTCTTCCTGCCCGTCGATCGCGGTGACATGCTGAAGTTCCTGAAGGAGCAGGACGCGATCGCCGACACCGCGGAGGACATCGCCGTCCTGCTCACCGTGCGACGCACCATCGTCCCGGAAGATCTGCACGCCGAGATCCTGGCCTTCGTCGACAAGGTCATCGAGGTCAGCGAGCTGCTCGTCGAGGCGGCCGGGGAGATCGAGAACCTCCAGGAGGCGGGTTTCGGCGGACGGGAGGCAGATCGGGTGATCGAGCAGATCGAGCAGGTCTCACACGGGGAGTACGAGGCCGACAAGCTCCAGACGAACGTCTCCCGCCATCTGTACGAAATCGAGGACCAGGTCGATCCGATCTCGGTCTACTTCATCATGAAGCTCTTCCGGCTGCTCGGCGAGATCGCCAATCACGCCGAGAACACCGGGGACAACCTGCGTATGATGCTCTCCCGGCAATAATCCCTCGGGTGGGGCCGCGCTCGCCAACGTCGCCGTACTCGTGATCGCTCGTACCAGGCGGTGACGTGGACGGGCTGACAACCTTCTACGTCCTGGCGCTCGTCATTGGCCTGTACATGGCCTGGAACATCGGCGCCAACGACGTCGCCAACGCCATGGGCACGAGCGTCGGCTCGGGCGCCCTGACCCTGCGCCAGGCGATCCTGGTGGCGGCCGTGTTCGAGTTCGCCGGCGCGGTCCTCGTCGGCGCCCACGTCGCCGAGACGATCAAGGGCGAGATCATCCCGCCCGAGATCTTCGTGGACAACCCCGAGCAGTACATGTTCGGCATGGCGGCCGCCCTGTTCGGCGCCGCCACCTGGCTGCTGGTGGCGACGGTGCTCGGCCTCCCCGTCTCGACCACGCACTCGATCGTCGGGGCGGTGGTCGGCTTCGGGGTCGTCTCCGTGGGGTACGAAGCCGTGGCATGGGGGACGATGGGGTCCATCGTGCTGTCGTGGGTCGTCTCTCCCATATGCGGCGCGGTCCTCGCTTTCCTCGTCTTCACGTTCATCCGCCGCGCCATCCTCCTCGACGAGGACCCCTACGAGGCCACCATCCGCTGGGCGCCCCACCTGGTGGCGCTGGTGGGCTTCATACTCGGGCTGTCGATCCTCTACAAGGGGCTCCAAAACCTCAACTTGAACTTCCCTTTCTGGGTCGCCGGGCCGCTTTGCGTCGCGATAGGCGCCTTGATGGGGTTCGGGATGCGGGTCTGGCTGCGACGGCGACCGCGACCGGTCGGGCACTCTGGGCCGGCCGTCGAGCGGCTGTTCGCGGGGCTCCAGGTCGTCACTGCGTGCTTCGTCGCCTTCGCCCACGGGGCCAACGACGTCGCCAACGCGATCGGTCCTCTGGCGGGCATCGTCCAGATCTACTCGCAGGGCTCGATGAGCGGCGAGGCTCCGGTGCCGTTCTGGCTCCTCCTGATGGGCGGCGCAGGGATCGTGGCCGGGCTGGGCACCTACGGCTACAAGGTGATCGAAACGGTAGGGCGCAGGATCACCAGCATGACACCCACGCGCGGCTTCTCGGCCGAGTTCGGCGCCGCGACGACGGTGCTCGTCGCGTCGCGCCTGGGGCTGCCGATCTCCACCACCCACACGCTGGTGGGGGCGGTGGTCGGCGTCGGCTTCGCGCGCGGGATGGCCGCGCTCGACCTGCGCGTGATACGCAACATCATTTCGAGCTGGGTGGTGACCATCCCCGCGGCGGCGGTGGTCACGGTGATCTGCTACCTGGCTCTGGATGCGGTGTTCGGTTGATCGTCGACCCTAAAGCGGGAGGAAGCCATGGCGCAACGCGTTGTGCACACCGAAGGGGCGCCCGGTGCCCTCGGGCCGTACAGCCAGGCCATCGAGGCGGGAGACTGGGTCTTCACCGCCGGACAGATCGGCCTCGATCCGGAAAGCGGCGAGCTCGAGGAGAGCATCGAGTCCCAGACCACGCGGGCGCTCGAGAACATCCGGGCCGTCCTCGAGGCCGCCGGATGCGGCATGGATCGAATCGTGAAGACCACCGTCTTCCTGCGTGACATGGCGGACTTCGCGGCCTTCAACGCGGTCTATGCGGAGATGGTGGCGGATCCGCCCCCGGCGCGGTCGACGGTGCAGGTGGCGGGGCTTCCAAAGAGCGCCCTGGTGGAGATCGAGGCGGTGGCATACCGGGGGACGTAGCCACCGAGCGGGATCCCGCTCCGGCCCCATCCGCTCCCTTGCCGCCGCCTCGATCTGACACCAGACGACCGGAAGGGCGATATTCGGTTTCATGAAGATGACGAGTGAGGAGATCACGCGGCTTACCGAGAAGGTTCGCTGCGCGGGTTGAGCGTCGAAGCTGGGTCCGGAGGACCTGCGCCGCGCGCTGGCGAGGATGCCGCGGCACGAACCCGATCCGAACGTGCTCGTGGGCACCGAGTCCTACGACGACGCCGGAGTGTATCGTCTGAGCGCTGACCTGGCGCTGATCCAGACGGTCGATTTCTTCACCCCGATCGTCGACGACCCCTACGACTACGGGCAGATCGCGGCCGCCAACGCCCTCTCGGACGTCTACGCCATGGGCGGGACGCCGGTGACGGCGCTGGCGCTCGTGTGCTGGCCTCCCTCGGGGCTCGATCCGGAGATCCTGGGTTCGATCATGGCCGGCGGCGCGGACAAGGCGCACGAGGCGCGGTGCGCGCTGGTGGGCGGCCACTCGATCCAGGACGAGGAGCTCAAGTACGGGCTCGCCGTGACGGGCACCGCCCACCCCGACCGCATCCTCACCAACGCGGGCGCAAAGCCCGGGGACGTGCTGGTGCTGACCAAGCCGCTCGGCACGGGCGTGCTGACGACGGCGCTGAAGCGGCGGGCGCTGGACGAAGTGGCCCTGGCGCCGGCCATCGCGGCGATGAAGGCGTTGAACGGGCCCGCGGCGAAGGTCGCGCTGGAGATCGGCGTGCAAGCGGCCACCGACATCACCGGGTTCGGCCTGGCCGGGCACGGCGTCCAGCTCGCCGACGCCAGCGGGGTCACGCTCCGGATCGACGCCGGCGCGCTCCCGACCTTCGAGAGAGCGCTGGCGATGGCGGAGGAGGGCCACGTGCCGGGCGGCGGGGTGTCCAACCGCGAGTTCTTCGGCCCACGCGTGGAGATCGGCGCCTCGATTCCCGAGGCTCTCATCCGCATCCTCTTCGACCCCCAGACGAGCGGCGGGCTCCTGCTCCCGGTGCCGGAGGCGCGGGGCGAGGAGCTCGTCGAGCGGCTGCACGCCGCGGGGGCTGAGGCCGCCCGGAGGATCGGCGAGGTCGTGCCGCGGCGCGAAGCGTCAATGGTACTGGATCCACCACACCGGGCTCCCGAGGAGGCTCGATGACGACGAGCACGGTCGCGCGTCCCGTCCGCGCCCCGCGGGGCCCGAAGCTCCAGTGCCGGGGCTGGCACCAGGAGGCCGCACTCCGGATGCTCATGAACAACCTCGACCCCGAGGTCGCCGAGGATCCCGATCGGCTGGTCGTATACGGCGGATCGGGGAAGGCGGCCCGCGACTGGGCCTGCTTCGAGGCGCTGGTGATTGCCCTCCGCGAGCTGGGGGACGACGAGACCCTCTGCGTCCAGAGCGGCAAGCCGGTCGGTGTCTTCCGGACCCACTCCTGGGCGCCCCGGGTCCTGATCGCCAACGCCCACCTCGTGCCGCGCTGGGCCACGGCCGACGAGTTCCGCCGGCTCGAGGGACTGGGCCTCACCATGTACGGGCAGATGACCGCCGGGTCCTGGATCTACATCGGCACGCAGGGGATCGTGCAGGGCACCTACGAGACGCTTTCGGCGGTGGCCGACCGGCATTTCGGCGGTTCGCTGCGGGGACGCTGGGTGCTGACGGGGGGCTGCGGCGGGATGGGCGGCGCCCAGCCGCTGGCGGCCACGATGAACGGAGCCGCCTGCCTGATCGTCGAGGTCGACCGCCGCCGCCTCGAGCGCCGGCGTGAGACCGGCTACCTCGACGAGATCGCCCTCGACCTGGACGCGGCCCTGGAGCGCGTGACGGGAGCCGCGCGCGCGGGAGAGGCGGTTTCGGTGGGGCTGGTCGGCAACTGCGCGGAGGTCGTTCCGGAGATCGTGCGCCGGGGAGCGATACCCGACGTGGTGACCGACCAGACGAGCGCCCACGATGCCCTGGAGGGCTACGTGCCGGCCGGGCTCGCACTCGAGGACGCGCTCGATCTGCGGCGGAGCGACCCCGAGGACTACGTGCGCCGGTCGATGGAGTCGATGGCGACCCATTGCCGGGGTTTGCTGGACCTTCGGGAGGCGGGCGCCGTTGCCTTCGACTACGGCAACAACCTGCGCGGGCAGGCCCGTGACGCCGGGGTCGAGGACGCCTTCGACATCCCGGGCTTCGTGCCCGAGTACATACGCCCCCTTTTCTGCGAGGGGAAGGGGCCCTTCCGCTGGGCTGCGCTCTCGGGAAACCCGGCCGACATCGCCGCTATCGATCGGGCGATCGGCGAGCTCTTTCCCCAAGACGAGGCGCTCCGGCGCTGGATCCGCCTGGCGTCGGAGCGGGTCGCGTTCCAGGGGCTGCCGGCCCGCATCTGCTGGCTCGGCTACGGGGACCGCTGGCGTCTCGGCGAGCGCATCCACGAGCTGGTCGCCGACGGCACGCTGGAGGCGCCGATCGTGATCGGCCGCGACCACCTGGACACCGGCTCGGTGGCCTCCCCGTTCCGCGAGACCGAGGGGATGCGGGACGGGTCCGACGCGATCGCCGACTGGCCGGCGCTCAACGCCCTGCTCAACACGGCGAGCGGCGCGTCGTGGGTCTCCTTCCATCACGGCGGGGGGGTCGGGATCGGCAACAGCCTCCACGCGGGCCAGGTGACCGTCGCCGACGGGACGCCCGAAGGCGCGGCGCGGCTGGAGAGGGTGCTCACGAACGACCCCGGCCTGGGCGTGGCACGTCACGCCGACGCCGGCTATCCGCGCGCCATCGAGACGGCGCGGGAGCGCGGGGTGAAGATCCCCATGCTGGAGTGACGTCGGAGAGCGAGGAGTCCGCGGGCGCGGACCTGCTGATCACCGGGATCGGCCAGCTCGTCGACTTCGGTACGGGCGGTCCATCGGACCCGCCCGAGATCGTCGAGGACGCCTTCGTGTGGATCCGCGGGGGTCGCGTCGCGGCCCGCGGCTCCGCCCGGGACGTTCCGGACGAGGCCGGGCGGGCGCCGCGCCTGGACGCCGCCGGCGGGGTCGTCCTGCCGGGCCTGGTCGACAGCCACACGCACGCCGTCTTCGGGGCCACCCGCGAGCACGAGTTCGAGCGCCGCCTGGCCGGCGCCACCTACCAGGAGATCGCGGCGGCGGGCGGCGGGATACGGTGGAGCGTTCGCGACCTGCGGGGCCGCGACGAGGACGAACTGCTGGACCTCGCCGCCGGCCGGCTGGCGGAGTGCCCACGCTGGGGTGTGACGACGGTCGAGGTGAAGTCGGGCTATGGCCTCACCGTCGAGGACGAGATCCGCTCGCTCCGGGTCGCGCGGCGGCTGGGATTGGATCCCGGGCTGCCACGCTTGGTGCCCACCTTTCTGGGCGCCCACGCCCTTCCGGTGGAGTTCGCTGACGACCGCGCCGGCTACGTCCGGCTCGTCGTCGACGAGATGCTCCCGCTCGTGGCCGAGGAGGGGCTGGCCCGCTTCTGCGACGTCTTCTGCGACGAGGGCGCGTTCACGCTGGAAGAGAGCGAGACGATCCTTGTCCGGGCGGCCGAGCTGGGGCTGGGGCTCAAGATCCACGCCGACGAATTCGCCGGCCTGGGCGGAGCCGGCCTGGCGGTACGGCTGGGGGCGGCGAGCGCCGACCATCTGGTGGCGGTGGGCGAGGCGGGAATCGAGGCCCTGGCCGGAAGCCGGACGGTGGCCACGCTTCTGCCGGGGACCTCCTTCTTCCTGCGTCTGGGTCAGTTCGCCCCGGCCCGGCGGCTGGTCGACGCCGGCGCCACGGTGGCGCTGGCGACCGACTTCAACCCCGGCTCCTCGATGACCCAGAACCTCATGCTCATGGCCGCCTTCGGCTGCTGCCTGATGGGCCTCACCATCGACGAGTCGCTGCGTGCCGTCACTCGGGGCGGCGCCCTCGCCGTGCGTCGCGAGGACCTCGGGTCGCTGGCCCCGGGTTCTGCCGGTGATCTGGCCGTGTTCAGCGTCCCCGACTACCGGCAGCTCGTCTACCACTACGGAGTCGGGCACGGATGGGCCACCGTCCGGGGCGGCCGCGTGATCTGGCGGGACGCGGCCAAGGCCGGGGCCGCTCCACCGACGGGCTCGGGCTGAGCGACCCGCGCACCGGGATGGGACGGGGACGAGACGGGCTCTCTATTGGCCGCCAGCGATTGATGACCGCGCCGCGAGGGCCCAGATTCAGTCCCGTGAGAGGACTCTGGCATCGCGGTGGGAACCGGCCTTCCCGTCATCTCGACCCGAACGCGGCCCTTTCGGGCTACATGGAGGCGATTCGCCGGGCCGAAGTAGCGGGTCTGGCCCCGCCCCCGGCCGCCCTCAACGGGCTCGGCGACGCGTACCTGGATCTGGGGGACGAGACGCTGGCCGGCGATCATCATCTGCAGGCGGCCGAGGGTTTTGCCGCCGAAGGTCTCTACGACAACGCGATCGCCTGCTGTCGCAAGGTGCTCAGGAGGAGCGAGGGCCATTCTCGTGCCGGGCTGCTGCTGGGGCGCTACTACGCCGCCAAGGGGCTGAAGGCGGAGGCGCTCGAGATCCTTGGGGGCATCGCGAAGCGACGCGACGAGGCCGGTGAGCGGCGGGACGCGGTGACCGCGATGGAGGAGGTCGTCCGGATCGCCCCCGCCACCGCGCGACTGCGCGAGCGTCTGGGCCGTCTCCTGCAGGAGGAGGGCCGACGTGAAGACGCTCTGCGCGAGTACCAGGCCGCGCTCGAACTCTGTCTACAGGCGGGCGATCCCGCGGGGGCCGAGCACGCGCGAACGCGGATCGAGGCGCTCGAGGCACCGGTCCCGGAGCCGGAGATGGGCTCGGCCCCGGAGCCCCGGGGCGGCGTCCGAAGACCGGAGGAGCCGGAGCACCTGGCCGCAATGCGCGGAGCGGCCGCGGAGGCCTTCTCGGCCGGACGGTGGGCGGACGCGGCAGAGGCCTACGGTCGTCTCGCGGCCGCCGGGGCGTCGGGACCCGACGAGTTCGCCGCGTGGACCGAGTCGGCGCGTCGGTCGGGACGCGCGGCCGCCGTCCTTCGGTCCCTCGACGCGCTGGCTCTCTGGCACCTGGATGGGAACCGACCGACCGAGGCGAGGCGCGCGGCCGAGGAGATGCTGCTCATCGATCCCGGCAACGAGGCCGCGATGGGGTTGTTGGAGAGAGCGGACTCCCTCCTCTCCGCGGAGCGCTGAGGATGATACGATCATCGAATTGCGGAAACGGGTTTCTCGAGCGCCTGGCCGAGGGCGTGCTGGTCGCCGATGGCGCAATGGGCACTCAGATCTACGAGCGGGGGGTGTTCATCAACCGCTGCTTCGACGAGCTGTGCGTCTCCAGCCCCGACATGATCCGGGAGATCCACGCCGCCTACGTGGCCGCCGGCGCCGAGCTGCTGGAGACCAACACGTTCGGGGCGAACCGCGCCCGGCTGCTCGGGCACGGACTCGAGGACCGGGTGGCAGAGATCAACCGGGCGGGCGCCCGGCTCGCGCGCGAGGCGGCGGGAGAGCGGGCCTGGGTAGGCGGATCGATGGGCCCGATCGGCGTGGCCGGTCAGGTCGCCGGGGGATACACCGTCGACGACATGCGTGGGATCTTCGCCGAGCAGGCCGCGGCCCTGCTCGAGGGGGGCGCGGACGTGCTGGTCGTCGAGACGATCCCGTCGCTGGTCGAAATGGAGGCCGCCCTCGCGGCGATCCGCGCTCTCGACACCGCGGTTCCGGTCGTCGCCATGATGAGCTTCACCGAGGAAGGGCTGACCCAGTCGGGAGACCCACCGGAGCCGGTCGCGCGTCGGCTGGCGGAATCGGGCGCCGATGTCGTGGGCGCCAACTGCAGCGTAGGTCCCCGTCCCATGCTCGACTGCCTGGTGCGGATGGAGGGTGGGAATGGGGCCTTCCTGGCGGCGATGCCCAACGCCGGGCTACCGCAGTCGGTCGAGGGTCGGCTCATCTACATGGCCGGTCCGGAGTACTTCGGCAAGTATGCCAAGCGCTTTGTCCAGGCCGGCGTACGATTGCTCGGAGGATGCTGCGGGACCACCCCGGAGCACGTGCGGACGATGGTACACTCCGTCCAGCGGTACACGCCGAAGGCCCGCGTCACCGTCGTTGCAGAGGTCGAGGCCGAACCGGTCCGCGCCGTCGGTCCGCGGCCCGATGTCCGCCCCACCACGCTGGCCAGGCGCCTGGCCGAGGGCCGGTTCGTGGTCTCGGTGGAGCTCACGCCGCCGACGAGCGCGGAGCTGGCGTCGCTGGTTGAGGCGGTCCGGAACGTGGCCGAGGCCGGCGTCGACGCCGTCAACATCCCCGAATACGCCCGCATCTCTCCGCGCGTCACGCCGCTGGCCATAGCCCGGGTGCTGCGCGACCGGGTGCCGATCGAGACCATCATCCACTACTGCTGCCGTGACCGCAATCTTTACGGAATGCAGGCCGACCTGATGGCGGCCCATGCCCTGGATGTCCGCGACGTGCTGATCATCACGGGGGATCCGCCCAAGGCGGGGGAGTACGCGGTCCCCACCGCCGTCTTCGACGTCGACTCGATCGGTCTCGTGCGCGTGGCGAGCCAACTGATCTTGGGGTTGGACGCCGCCGGCAAGGAGACTGGGGTCCCGCTGGACCTCCACGTCGGGGTCGGGGTGAACCCGGGCGCCGTGGACCGCGCGCTCGAGGTGGAGCGCTTCCGACGGAAGATCGAAGCCGGGGCCCGCTTCGCCATGTCGCAGCCGATCTTCGATGTCGGGGACCTGGCGGCCTTCCTGGCGGAGCTGGGTCCGCTTCCGATCCCGATCCTGGCCGGCATCCTGCCGCTGCATTCGTTCCGCAACGCGGAGTTCCTGCACAACGAGGTGCCTGGGATGCGCATCCCCGAGCCGGTCCGGGAGCGGATGCGGCGGGTGGTGGATCGCCGGGAGGCGGCCGCCCTGGGGGTCGACATCGCGCGCGAGGCGCTGGCCGCGGTCAAGGACGTGCCCGGTGTTCAGGGGGTCTACGTGATGCCCCCGTTCGGTCGTTACGAGATGGCGCTCGAGGTGCTCGACGGACTGATCGCGCGGTAGTGAGCGTCGATCTCCACACCCACACCAACGCCTCCGACGGCGCCCTGCCGCCGGCCGACCTGGTGGCGCGAGCGGCCGGGCGGGGAATCCGCTTCCTGGCGGTGACCGATCACGACACCGTGGCCGCGGTGGACGAGGCGGTTGCCACGGCACCCGAGGGGATGATCGTCATCCCGGGCGTCGAGCTCACCTGTCACGCCGGAAACCGCGAGGCGCACATCCTGGCGTACGGTGTCGATCTGGAGGACCGGGTCTTCCGGCGCGAGCTCGAGGAGCTGGCCGAACAGCGACACGAGCGCGCCCGCGGGATGGTCGCCCGCCTCAACCGGTTGGGGATCGAGGTCGATCTCTCCGACGTGGAGCGGATCGCCGTGGGGGCCACGATCACGCGGCCGCACGTGGCCATGGCGCTCGTCGAGCGCGGTCACGTGAACACCCTGGACGAGGCTTTCTCCCGGTTCATCGGACGCTCGCGGCCGGCCTTCGTGGCCAAGCCTTTCCGCGATCCTGGCCGGACGTTCCGTGCAGTGCGCCGGGTGGGTGGTGTTCCCGTCCTCGCGCATCCGGGAACCTTCCGGCGCGACGATCTGATCCCCGTGCTGGTAGAAGAAGGGCTGCTCGGGCTCGAGGTCCGTCACACGGAGCATTCCGCCGCCGCCATGCGGCATTACGAGGCGCTGGCGCGAGGCCTCGGATTGCTGCCGACGGGTGGCAGCGACTTCCACGGCACACCGGGCCACCGCAGCCGGATCGGGCTGCCGCGCGTCCCGTCGGAATGGGCCGAAAAACTCGTTGACCACCTCGGAGGGCGAAGTTAACCTAGGCCACCCGATGAGCCGCAGCGCCGCCCCCGAGCAGCTCGAGCGCCCGTCGCTGGCCACGATTCAGGGGCTGGTGCACGGGGCTCTCGACGAGGTCCTCGTCCAGATCGGCGCCGCCCTGGCGACCGAAGTCCCCTTCATCAACGAGGTCTCTTTCCACCTCAACCAGATGCGTGGAAAGCTCTTCCGGCCGGCTCTGCTGGCCCTTTGCAACCGCGCGGAGGAGCGACCAGACGCGCGTGAGGTCCCGCTGGGAGCGGTGGTTGAGATCATCCATCTGGCGACGCTCGTCCACGACGATTCGATCGACCACTCGAGCCTGCGGCGGGGGCTGCCCACGCTCAACAGTCGCTGGGGGCACAAGGTCTCGATCATCATGGGCGACTACCTGTACTCGAGGGCGATGGCGGAGATCACCCGGATCGGTGACCTCGAGTTGATCGGGTTGGCGGCCCGCGTCACCAACGACCTGACCGTCGGGGAGATGGTCGAGATCGCCCACCACGGGCGACTGGTCGAGGATCCCGCCCAGTACTTCTTCATGATCGAGAAGAAGACGGCGAGCCTGATCGCCACCGCGTGCGAGATGGGTGCCGTGATCGGGGCTCCCGCCCGCCGCGGCGCTCTGCACGATTACGGGATGCGGCTCGGGATGACGTTCCAGCTGATCGACGACATGATGGATTACGGCGGCGAGCAGTCGGTGATGGGGAAACCGTCCGGGTCGGACCTGCGCGAGGGACAGGCGACCTTCCCCCTGCTCGCGATCCTGCCACGCCTCGATTCGCGCGAGCGCCGCGCCGTGCAGGCCGTGTTCCCGACCGCGGGCAAGCCGGCCGCCGATGCGGTCGAGGAGGTGATCCACCTCGTCCGCGATCGGGGCGGCATCGAAGCCACGCGGCGCGTGGCCCGCGAGTACGCGGCTCGTGCCCGGGAAGCGCTGGAGACCGTGCCGCCGACCCCCGCCCGTGAGGTGCTCGAGTCCGCCGTGGACTACGTGCTGGGGCGGGACCGCTGAGCGGTGAGGACGCCACCGCTGGCCGCACCAGCCGGAGCCCGGCCCGGTCCGCGGCCTCGTAAGGTAATGCACCGCAAGAACTTCAAGGTATACACGGTAGTGTTGACCATGGGTCTGCTGGTCGGTAGCTTGGTTGGAGAGCTGCTGGCCAGGTGGTTGCCGGCGGGAGTGGCGCGGGAGTTCTTCACGACATCGGTGGCGGGCGCGTTCGGCCCGGTTTCGATCGACCTGGTGGCGGTGGCTCTCACCCTCGGCCCGTTGACGCTGTACGTGAACATCATGAGCCTGGTGGGGATCGTCGGGGCGGCATACCTCTACCGCGCCTTCTTCTAGGCCGCCCGTCCTTGTTCGTCTTGTCCGCCTTGCCAGGCGGGGGGAGGAATCATGTTCGGCTCGATCGGGATGCAGGAGATCGTCCTCGTCCTGTTCATTCTCTTGCTGCTCTTCGGGGCCAAGCGCCTTCCCGAGCTCGGCGAGTCGCTCGGCAAGGGCATCCGCGAGTTCAAGCGGGGATTGAACGAGATCAAGGAAGATATCGACCAGGAGGAGCGCAAGCCGGGAAAGGAATAGCCCGGTCGGTCAGGTGCCCAGGATCTGAGCCCGCCGATCCTCGACCTCGGCCCGCTCCCGCAAGTCCTCGAACCAGGCGTTGAACGCCGCCCGCATCTCCTCCACCTTGAGCTGCTCCCTCAATGTCGCCCGCTCGCGCTCGAAGGCGGTCGGATCGTACGTCCGCTTCTCGAGAACCTGGATGAAATAGAGTCCCTGCGGGCCTTCGATCGGCCCCGCGACCTGCCCCTGGGCGAGACCGAAAGCGGCGCCCGCGACGGGAGTCCCCGAGCCGATCCCGGGAACGTTGTTGAGGCGGCTGAACCAGCCTGTCGTGCGGACCTCGAGGCCGAACTGGCGGGCCGCCGCCTCGAGCCCATCCCGCTGGACAGCCTCGCGAAAGTCCGGCGCCATCTCCGCGACCATGGCCCGCTTCTCGTCGTTCCGGACCCGGGGGCGGATCTCGTCGGCCACCTGCTCTCGGGCGATGGTGCCGCCCGGATACCGCTCCAGGACGTGAACGACGTAGAACGCGCCATCGTGCTCCAGGGCGCCGCTGACCGCGCCCTGATCGTTGGCGAAGGCGAACTCCGAGATCGCCGCGGCCGGGCCGACCCCGGGGACGACGACGCCCTGCTCGAACAGCGGGGTCTCGCCTACGCGCGTCGCCTCGGGCTCGGCGAGCCGGCGGAAGGCGGTGGTCGAATCGCTGGCTCCGAGGGCGAAGGCCTGGGCGGCCTGGCGAGCGCTGTCGCGGGCGGCCGCCGACGGCTCGATGATCGTCAGGATGTGGCGAGCCTGGTATCGCGCCTCGCCTTCCGGCGGGTCCATGCGGTCCTGGAGCTCGACGACGTGCCAGCCGAAAGGAGTCAGCACGGGGTCCGACACCCCACCGGCCTCGAGCCCCGAGAGCGCGGAGGCGATCGCCGGATCCATGGTCGACAGCTCGAACCAACCGAGCTGGCCGCCGGCATCTCGCGTCAGCTCGTCGTCCGAGGCCTCAGCGGCCAGATCCGCGAACTCCGTATTGGGCTCGCGGGCCAGCCGGGCCAGGCTGTCGGCCCGCGCTCGCGCGGCGGCGGAATCCGCGCTGGTGACGATCGGGGAAAAGACCGCGAACTCGATCCGGGAGCTCGCCCCCCGACGGTACTCGTCCCGGTGATCCTCGTAGTACTCCGCGATCTCGGTGTCCGTGACCTGGATCCGGGAATCGGGAACCAGCTGGTCCGGGTCGAGATACACGTACCGGATCCGGACCTGCTCGTGACGCGCCCGATAGGCGTCGAGGACCTCGGCGTCGGTCACGGTGACCCCGGCCAGGATCTGCTCCTCGAGCTTCCGAATCGGGAGCGTCTGGCGAAGCTGCCGCTCGTACTCCGCCCAGGTCTCCTGCAGGGCCGGATCTCCGAGGGCCTGGCGATACTTCTCGATGTCGAACTGGCCGTCGGTCTGGAAAGCCGGCAGACGGGCGACCTCGGGGGGCGGGTTGTTGCGGATGTACTCCACCAGCTCGCTGTCCGCGAGGTGAATGTCACGGCGCTCCGCCTCGTGCCGCAAGAGGGTGAGGTTGACCACGTCGTCCCATGCCTGCTCTTCGACCTGCCGGAGCTGCTCGGGGGTCAGGCCCTCGTCGCCGGTCCTCTGCTGGGCCTGCTCGTAGAGGATCCGGTACTGGGTCTGGTACTCCTCCATCGAGATGTCGGCCCCATCGACCGAGCCGAGCCGGGTCTGTGTACCCGAGGTCGCGCTCCGGCCGGAGAGGTCCATCCCCCATTCGAAGACCATGAGCCCGACGAAGGCGATCGATGTCAGGATCATGATGATCTTGGTGGATTCTCGGAGCTTCTTCATCATCATGGCTCGTAAGGTCCTGGAAGCGGTTTCGGGATGCCCCCGATCCTCGCGGTGCCGGGGCGGAACGTTTCGACGGGCCGGTCGATCGGAAGGGGGTAAGGCTGCCGGGCTGACAGGTGAAAGATAGCTCCGTGGTGGCTTCGCGTCGAGAAACGGCGTTGCTCGGGGAGGGGGGCCGTCTCTATACTGGCGCCGATGATCGCGCAGGAAGACGAACGGGACCAGGGCGGGCAGGACCTGGCCACCTCCACCTTGGCCGAGATCTACGCTCAGCAGGGCCTCCTCGAGCGCGCGCGGGCGATCTACGAGCGGATCGCCCAGCGCTCCCCGGACGACCCGCGGATCGCCAAGCGGATCGAAACGCTGACGCGGGCCATCCGGGAGCGCGGAAGGGCTTCCACGCCGGAGCCAGTCGCCGCCGACCGGCACGATCCCCCTGCGGAGGTGGAGGACCGCCCGGCGCGCGACGAGGAGGCCGGCAACGAAGTGGCGCGAGACGAGGTCTTCGAGGCGTGGCTGGCGAGCCGTTAGTGTGGGGCCGCCGAAGACTCGCGACACCCCGCTAGCGGCCCGCCGCGCCGGCCTGCGGGAGCGGCTGGCCAGTGCCGGAGGCTCCGCCCTCCTCGTCGTGCATCCCCCCAACATTTGCTATCTGAGCGGCTTTCGTGGTGGCGGCGCCCTCTTGCTGACGGCTGACGGACCGGACACCCTCTTCGTCGTGCCGATGAACGAAGCCGAGGCGCGCGGGGAGGTCGGCGAAGATGTCGCCGTGGCGGTCGCCACGCGGCGACCGCTGGAGACGGCGCGCGAGCACCTGGCCGGCCACGAGGGGGTCGTGGCGTTCGAGAAGGATCGTCTGTCGGTCGCCCAGCGCGAGGCGTGGGAATCTGCGGGCGGATCGCCCCTGGAGGGCGTCTCGGGATGGGTCGAGGGGCTCCGCGTGGTGAAGTCGATCCCCGAACGGGAGACCATCGCCCGTGCCGCCGGCATCGCCGTGGACGCGTTCGAGGCCGTCCTCCCGGAGATTCGACCCGGCGTGACCGAGCTCCAGCTCGCCGCCCGGCTGGAGCGCGAGCTGCGGGAGCAGGGAAGCGAACGGTTTCCGTTCGACACGATCGTGCAGTTCGGGGAGCGGGCGGCGCTTCCTCACGCGGAGCCGGGCGGGCGGCCCCTTGCGCGGGGAGAGGTCGCGCTGTTCGACTTCGGCGCCGTGGTGGACGGCTACGTCAGCGACGTGAGCCGAACCGTGTCCTGCGGTTCCCCCGACCCTCGTCTCAGCGAGGCGTATCGGGTCGTCGACCTCGCCCGGCGCGCGGCGCTGGACGGGCTCCGGGGAGGCATCGAGGCCCGGCGCGCCGATGCCCTGGCGCGCGACGTCATCGAGGAAAGAGGGTATGGTCCGGCGTTCACCCATTCGCTGGGACACGGCATCGGGCTCGAAGTCCACGAGGATCCGCGTCTGTGGAAAGAGAACGGGGACCCCGTGCCCGCGGGCGCGGTGGTGACGCTGGAACCCGGTATCTATATTCAAGGATTAGGCGGCATCCGGATCGAAGACGACTTCGTCGTAGGGGCTGCGGGTGCGCGGGCGCTGGCCCGTCCCGCTCCGGACGAGCTCGTCGTCCTGTAACCTCCACCGACCAGATCGGCACCTCCATGGCGACGACGGCAGACTTTCGGAACGGCATGGTCCTGCGGATGGACGGAGATCTCTGGCAGATCGTGTACTTCCAGCACGTCAAGCCCGGGAAGGGCGGCGCGTTCGTCCGCACGAAGCTCAAGAAGGTCGAGACGGGTCAGGTCGTGGAGCGGACCTTCCGCGCCGGGGAGCGCGTCGAGGACGTGCGCCTGGAACGCCGCTCGATGCAGTTCCTCTACGCGGACGACCACCACGCCTACTTCATGGATCTGGACACCTACGAGCAGCACCCGGTCGACGAGCGGCTGCTGACCGATCAGAAGACTTTTCTCAAGGAGAGCACGATCTGTGACGTACTCATCCATGACGGGTTCGTCCTCGGGGTCGAGCTCCCCAACTTCATCGAAGCGCGCATCGTGGAGACCGATCCTGGCGTGCGCGGGGATACGGCTGCGGGGGGCACCAAGCCGGCCGTCATCGAGACGGGGGCCGTGGTCCAGGTACCGTTGTTCGTGAACAAGGGCGAGACGATCCGCGTGGATACCCGCACCCGCGCCTATCTCGAGCGGGTTTCATGAACCGGGACGAGCTCAAGACCTTGATCCAGCTCGTCGAGGAAAGCGAGATCGACGAGCTGGAGATCCGACGGTGGTGGCGGACAGTGCGGATCGTAAAGAACAGCCGGCATCCGAAAGCGCCCGGGGGAACGGGCGAGGTCGCCTCCGCCGGCGCGGCGGCGCCGGGTCGATCCGAAGCCGCGGAAGCCGCGGCGGCCCCCACTCAGGCTGTGGCTTCGCCGATGGTCGGCACCTTCTACCGCGCGCCCGCCCCGGAGGCGCCCCCGTTCGTGGAGGTCGGAGATACCGTCCGACCGGGCCAGACCCTCTGCATCCTCGAGGCGATGAAGCTGATGAACGAGCTCGAATGCGAGGTGAGCGGCGTCGTCCGCAAGATTCTCGTCGAGAACGGAAAGCCTGTCGAGTACGGGCAGGCTCTCTTCGAGATCGAGACGACCTGAGGGTCGTGTTCCGGAAAGTACTCATCGCTAATCGCGGAGAGATCGCCCTCCGCGTGATCCGGGCCTGCCGGATGCTGGGCCTCAAGACGGTCGCCGTCCACTCGGAAGCCGACACCGACGCCCTGCACGTGCGCTTCGCCGACGAGGCGGTGTGCGTGGGGCCGGCCGGCTCCGGGCAGTCCTACCTGAATATTCCGCGCCTGATCGCCGCTGCCGAGATCACCGGCGCCGACGCCGTCCATCCGGGCTACGGCTTCCTCGCCGAGAACGCCGAGTTCGCCGAGATCTGTCGGGAGTCGAAGCTCGTTTTCGTCGGGCCGACCCCCGAGCAGATCCGCCAGATGGGGGACAAGGCGCAGGCGCGCCAGCTCATGCAAGAGGCCGGCGTTCCGGTCGTCCCCGGATCGCCCGGCGCCACCGATGATCCGGGCGTCGCCCGTCGGGTCGCGGAGGAGATCGGCTTTCCCGTGCTGGTGAAGGCGGCGGCTGGAGGAGGCGGAAAGGGCATGCGTGTCGCCCGCGAGCCGGAGGATCTCGAGCGGGTTTTTCCGCAGGCGCGTCGCGAGGCGGAGGCGGCCTTCGGGAACGGTCACGTGTACGTCGAGAAGTTCCTCGAGCGCCCGCGACACGTGGAGATCCAGGTCCTCGGCGACACCCGTGGTAACCTGATCCACCTGGGCGAGCGCGACTGCTCGGCCCAGCGGCGGCATCAGAAGCTGCTCGAGGAGGCCCCCTCGCCAGCCGTGGACGCGGACCTCAGGGCGCGGATGGGAGAGACGGCCGTACGGGGGGCGGAGCGCATCGGGTACGTCGGGGCCGGCACGATGGAGTTCCTGCTGGCCGCCGACGGGGCCTTCTATTTCATGGAGATGAACACACGCATCCAGGTCGAGCACCCGGTCACCGAGCTGATCACCAGCGAGGACCTTGTCCTCCGTCAGCTGGTGGTGGCGGCCGGCGAGCCGCTGGATCTGTCCCAGGACGAGGTCGAGTTCCGGGGCCACGCGATCGAGTGTCGCATCAACGCCGAGGATCCCGAGCGGAACTTCATGCCCGCCCCGGGCACGATCACGAGCTTCCACCAGCCCGGCGGACCGGGAGTCCGGGTCGACACGGCCGCCTACCAGTCCTACCGCATCCCGCCGCACTACGACTCGCTGATCGCCAAGCTGCTGACCCACGGCGCGAACCGGGACCAGGCGATCGCCCGGATGCGGGTGGCACTCGACGAGTTCGTCATCGAAGGCATCCCGACCACCATTCCCCTCCACCGCCGGCTCATCGACGAGCCCGCCTTCCTGCGTGGCGAGATCCACACCCGCTACGTGGAGGAGTGGCTCGACGACGCAGCGGTTCAAGGGGTACCGGGGTAAGCGGCATGACGCCACGAAAGAAGAAGAAGCGGGGCCATCCCCGGCTGAGGCACGAGGTCCTGGGACTGCTCATGGCGGCCACGGGCGTCTTTCTGCTGCTCGCCCTCTGGCCGTTCGATCCGACCCTCTCGCGGCTCCCCTCGACGCTGAACCTGGTGGGCGTGGTTGGGGCCCTCAGCGCGTATCACCTGTACGCCGCACTCGGATACGGGGCGCTCCTCGCGGCCGTACTGCTGCTCGTCTGGGGCGGGCTCGTCGTTCTGGACCGGGTCTCGCGGAAGGCCGGCCTGATCTCCGGGGCGGTTGCGGTCGGCGGCGTCGCACTGCTGGTCCTGATGGGCGTGCTGGCGATCTGGAGCGGCACCGGAGGGCTTTGGGGCGCGCGGGCGGGTCGCTTCGGGGAAACCCTCTCCGCCCTCGCCGTGGAGGCCGTGGGCGTGGCCGGCGCCCTGATCGCCTGCGTCGTCCTTCTCGCCGTGCTGGTCGCGGCGGTCTTCCGGATCTCGCTGGCCGAGGGGGTCCGGACGAGCGTGGAGCTCGGTCGGGCCGGCGGGCGCCGCGCTCGCGACGGCGTGGGCGCGCTCGGGACCTCCGTCCAGGGATGGCGCGCCGGTCGAGGGACCGCGGACGTCTCTCCGGCGCTGGAGCCGGAGCCGGAGGCGGCGACCGTCAACGGCGGCCCGCCTCCGGGTGCACAGGCCGAGCCGCCGGTGGCCGACCCGGGGACCGCGAAGCGGGGGATCCCGCGCCACCGCTCGCCCGGTCCCCGGAGAGAGCGGCCGCCGCTCGAGCCCGACGGGTTCATCCCACCCCTCGACCTGCTCGATCCGGCCCCGCCCGCCGGGGGTCGGCAGACCCGCGAGGAGCTCGAACAGCTAGGCGGCGTGCTGATCGAGAAGCTGCGCTCGTTCCACGTCGAAGGGGAGGTCGTGGCGATCCATTCGGGGCCCGTCCTCACGCAGTTCGAGGTCAAGCCCGCGCCGGGCGTCAAGGTGAACCAGATCGCCAACCTGGCTGACGACCTGGCGCTCGCCATGCGCGCCCAGCGGATCCGCATCGTGGCCCCGATTCCGGGCAAGGGCGCGGTCGGCATCGAGATCCCCAACCCGCGGCCGCATACGGTCACCATCCGCGAGATCCTGGAGGCCGCGGAGTGGACCGGATTCCGCGGCAAGCTCCCGCTCGCGCTCGGGCGCGAAATCGCCGGCGCGCCGATCGTGACCGACCTGGCGCGGATGCCGCATCTGCTGATCGCGGGCGTCACGGGGTCCGGCAAGTCCGTCTGCATCAACGCGCTCGTGACGAGCCTGATCTATCGGTACGGCCCCGAGGCCGCGCGCCTGATCATGATCGATCCGAAGATGCTCGAGCTCATCGCCTACAACGGCATCCCGCATCTCCTGCATCCCGTGGTGGTCGAGCACAAGCACGCGGCCAAGGCGCTGAAGTGGACGGTCGCGGAGATGGAGCGGCGTTACCGGCTGCTGGCGGCCAACGGCGTGCGGAGCCTGGAGGACTTCAACGCCCGTCACCGGGCCGGGAGCGACCTGGAGTGGCTCGACGAGGAGGATCCGCGGCCGCTGCCCTTCATCATCGTTCTGATCGATGAGCTGGCCGATCTCATGCTGACCGTGCAGAACGAGATCGAGGAGCCCCTCGCCAGGCTCGCCCAGATGGCGCGGGCCGTCGGGATCCACCTCGTGCTCGCCACGCAGCGCCCCTCGGTCAACGTCATCACCGGCGTGATCAAGGCCAACTTCCCGTCGCGGGTCTCGTTCCAGGTGTCCTCGAAGATCGACAGCCGCACCGTCCTCGACATGAACGGCGCCGAGCAGCTGCTGGGCAACGGGGACATGCTCTTCATGCCCGCCGACCGGGCAGAGCCGCTACGTATCCAGGGGGCCTATGTCTCGACCGCCGAGACCGTGCGTGTGGTCGACTACCTGCGTGCGGCGGGGAAGAAGCTGAACGCGTTGGAGGTGGCCCCCCCGGTGGACATCATCGCCGAGGCGTCGGAGCTGGAGATGGCCGCGCTGGACGAGCGGGACCAGCTCTTTCTCGCGGCCGCGCGGGTGGTCGTGGAGCACGATCAGGGGTCCACGAGCCTGCTCCAGCGCCGGCTCAAGGTCGGCTACTCGCGAGCCGCCCGCATCCTGGACCAGCTCGAGCGCGCGCGCGTGGTGGGTCCTCCGGAGGGGACCAAGCCGCGTGACGTGCTGATCACCGCCGAGGAGCTGGAGCATCTCGAGGCGGCCCACCGGGGCTCCGCCTGAATGGCCGCGCCCGCGCAAAGCGGCACGGGGCGGATCCTGGTCACCGGAGGGGCCGGCTTCATCGGGTCCCATGTCTGCGAGTCGCTCGTGGGGGCGGGCCACGAGGTCGTGGCCTTCGACAACTTCGATTCGTTCTACCCGCGGAAGATCAAGGAGCGGAACCTGACCTCACTACGGGAGAGAGGGCGGTTCCGACTGGTGGAGGGGGACCTCCGCGATCCGACCGACGTGGCGGGGCTGTTCGCGGACGGATCGTACGACGCCGTCGTTCATCTCGCCGCGCGCGCCGGCGTCCGTCCGTCCCTGGATGACCCCCGGGGTTACGTGACGACCAACGTCGAGGGGACGGTGATCCTCCTGGAGGCCATGCGCGACACGGGTTGCCGCCGGCTGGTGTTCGGTTCCTCCTCGTCGGTGTACGGCGACAGCCCCGAGGTGCCCTTCCTCGAGAGCCGGCGGGTCGATCGGCCCATCTCCCCCTACGCGATGACGAAGAAGGCCGGCGAGGAGCTTTGCCACGTGTATCATTCGGCCCACGGCTTCACGGTCATGTCCCTGCGGTTCTTCACCGTCTACGGGCCGCGCCAGCGACCCGATATGGCAATCCACCGGTTCGTGCGCCTCATGGAGGAGGGCCTGCCGATCCAGGTCTACGGCGACGGCACGAGCGAACGTGACTACACGTACTTCGCGGACATCGTCGCGGGCGTAGTCGCGGCCGTGGAATGGGTCGGGGGCGAGGCGGGCTTCGAGATCGTCAACCTGGGGGAAGCGGTCCCGGTTCGGATGGAGGACCTGATCGAGGCGCTCTCGGGGGCGACCGGCCGCGAGGCGCGGATCGAGCGGCTCCCGCTCCCGGTGGGGGACGTGCAACGGACCTGCGCCGACATCGAGCGCGCCAGGAGGCTCCTCGGGTACGACCCCCGGACCGGTCTCGAAGAGGGTCTCGAGGCGTTCGTCCGGTGGTACCGCGAAGTCTCGCCGACCGGAGCCGAGTGATGGTCGAGGGGCACCCCCTCTCCGCCACGGCGGAAGGGCTTCGAGAGAGGATCGATTCGGGGACCGCGCGGGTGGGGGTGGTGGGGTTGGGCTACGTCGGGCTGCCGCTTTCGATGGCCTTCGCCGAGCGGGGCTTCGAAGTCCTCGGCTTCGACGTCGATACGATCAAGGTCGACGTCCTTTCGCGCGGAGAGAGCTACATCGCACATCTCGACGGTGAACGGGTGCGGAAGGTCGTCGAGGCCGGCCGGCTGGCCGCGACCGGGGACTTCGAGCGCTTGTCCGAGCCGGATGCCGTCCTGATCTGCGTTCCGACCCCCCTGACGACCCACCGCGAGCCGGACATGCAATACATCGAGGGAACGACCGATCAGATCCGCGCCCGGCTCCGCCCGGGACAGCTCGTGGTGCTCGAGTCGACCACGTACCCGGGCACGACGGAGGAGCTCCTCCGGCCTCGGCTCGAGTCAGGCGGCCTCCGCTGCGGCCACGATTTCTTCCTCGCCTTCTCGCCCGAACGGGAGAACCCGGGCGACCCGGAACACACGACGACGACCGTCCCCAAGGTGGTCGGCGGTGTCGATCCCGTCTCGGGCGATCTCGCGGAGGCGCTCTACCGTTTCATCGTTCCCCGCACGGTCCGGGTCTCCTCGGCCCGGGTCGCCGAAGCCACCAAGCTCACTGAGAACATCTTCCGCGCCGTCAACATCGCGCTCGTCAACGAGCTCAAGATGATCTACGAGCGCATGGGGGTCGACATCTGGGAGGTCCTCGCGGCCGCGGGCACCAAGCCGTTCGGTTTCATGCGCTTCGATCCCGGACCCGGCTGGGGCGGGCACTGTATCCCCATCGATCCGTACTACCTCTCCTGGAAGGCCCGCGAGCACGGCAAGAGCACCCGGTTCATCGAGCTCGCCGGGGAGATCAACACCGGCATGCCCGAACACGTCGTCGGGAGGGTGATCGATGCGCTCAACGCGCGGGGACGGGCCGTCAACGGGAGCCGGGTTCTGATCCTCGGCCTGGCCTACAAGCCCGACGTGTCCGATGACCGCGAGTCGCCCAGCTACCATCTGCTGGACCGATTGCGGGAACGAGGCGCCGAGGTCGCCTACCACGATCCCCACGTGCCGGTCATCCAGCCCAGCCGCGAGCACACCCACTGGGCGGGAACGCGCTCGGTGGACTGGGATCGACAGACGATCTCGGGCTTCGACGTGGTGGTGATCTCGACCCGGCACGACGCCATCGACTATCGGGAGCTCGCCGAGTGGGCGCGCTGCATCGTCGACACCCGCAACGCCATGGAGGGGATCGACGTGGCGCCGGGCAAGCTGCTCAAGGCCTAGTGCGACACCACACCAGGAGTGCGTTGAACGCCGCGCCGACTTTTCCAACGACCTTGGTCGACGAGCTCTGGCGTGTCCGCCGCCGGTGGCTCGTCACCGGTGTCGCGGGGTTCATCGGCTCGCATCTTCTGGAGACCCTGCTGGCGCTCGACCAGGAGGTGGTTGGGCTGGATGACCTGTCCACCGGATCCCGGGCCAATCTCGAGGACGTGCGGGCGCGGGCGGGGGAGAAGCGATGGGAGAGCTTCCGCTTCCATCACGCCGACATCCGTTCCCTCGAGGCGACCCGCGAGGCGGCTCGCGACGTTGATGTGATCCTCCACCAGGCCGCGCTCGGCTCGGTTCCCCGATCCATCGAGAATCCGCTGGAGACCCATTCCGTCAACGTACTCGGGACGGTGAACGTGCTGGAGGCCGCGCGCCATGAAGGGCGTCCGCGCGTCGTGTACGCGTCGAGCAGCGCCGTCTATGGCGACGATTCGCGGCTGCCCAAGGTGGAAGATCGTCGCGGCCGGCCGCTCTCGCCCTACGCGGCCAGCAAGGTGGCGGGGGAGCTAGCGGCGGATGCCCACGCCCATTCCTACGGGCTCGAGGTCCTGGGCCTCCGCTACTTCAATGTCTTCGGGCCGCGCCAGCGACCGGACGGACCCTACGCGGCCGTCGTGCCGCGCTGGATCGAGGCCTTCATCCAGGATCATCCCGTCGTCATCTACGGGGACGGGCGGACCAGCCGGGACTTCTGCTACGTGGCCAACACCGTCCAGGCGAACCTGCTGGCGGCGCTGACCCGGGAGCCCGGCGCGGTCGGATCCGTCGTGAACGTGGCGGTGGGAGGGCGGACGAGCCTCACCGAGCTCTTCGAGAAGATCCGGAGGCGTGTCGCCCGGGTCGTCCCGCGGGCGGGGAGCCGGAAGCCGGTGCACGAGCCCTTTCGCCCGGGAGACGTGCCACACTCCGAGGCCGATATATCCCGGGCGGAGAGGCTCCTCGGCTATCGGCCGAGCCACGACCTGGAGAGAGGGCTGGACGAGACGGTCGCGTGGTTTCTCGAGGCCGTCGGAACGGGCTCGATCGGAGTTTGACGCCGGGAAGAGCGGCCGGTTAGACTACGGCCCGATACTCCGTGCGGAAGACAGGTCTTCCTCACCTCCAGCCAGCGAGCGACATGACCAGGCCCATTCCGCTCGAATCGCTGCTAGACAAACACCACGATTCCCCCGACGAGCCCGTCGTTTCGGACTCCGCACGATCAACGCCGCCGCCAAGGCTGAAGCCACCACCATCCGTTTCCGGCCGACGCGCCCGTTCGCGAGGCGAGGTGATCGAGCTGCCCATAGGTCCCCCGGTCCGGCTGGACGCTCACCTGGCGGAGGCGCCACGCGGAACGTGGTCGAAGAAGGCGCGGCTCGTGAAGGCGTATCTCACCGGCCGGCCCGTCTGGGTGACCTGGCAGGTCACCTACAACTGCAACTACGGCTGCTCGTTCTGCACCTACTGGCAGAACGATTTCAAGCCCGAGGAGGAGAACTCGCTGGAGGACTTCGTGATCGGCTCGCGGAAGCTCTCCGAGCTCGGGTCGCTGATCGTCTCGCTGGCCGGCGGGGAGCCGATGCTCAGGCGCGACATCCACCGCATCGTGGGCATCCTGGCCCAGGATCATTTCCCGTACCTCACCACCTCGGGCTCGGGGATGACTCCCAAGCGGGCCAGAGAGATCTGGGAGGCCGGTCTGTGGGGATGCTCGATCTCGATCGATTACGCCGACCCCGAGAAGCACGCCCGTCACCGGGGCGTGAAGTTCGCCTTCGAGCGAGCCGTGAAAGCGATCGAACAACTCATGGATGCCCGGACCGACACCTCGTACCAGCGCGTGCAGATCATCTCGGTGCTGACCGACGACAACCTCCAGGAGATGCCCGCCCTGTGCCGGCTCGCCCGCGATCTGGGCGTCTACTGGCAGGTCCAGCCCTATTCGGTCATGAAGACGGGCAACGAAGGCCAGCGTCACCTGGCGGGGGCTTCGGAGATGCTGCTCGGCCTCAAGGAGCTCTATCCCGAGACCGTGCACTCGAACCGGGTCTACCTGGAGAAGTTCGACGAGGCGGCGAATGACGGGATCGACGGCTGCATCGCCGGGAAGGCCATGTTCAACATCGACAACCAGATGGTCGTCTCCAAGTGCGTCGAATTCAACGCCAGCGAGCCGCTCGGAAACCTGCGCAGCGACTCCATGGAGCAGGTCCTGGCGCGGCTGCGCCAGGCGCACGCGACGAACACCTGTACCGCGTGCTGGTATTCCTGCCGGGGGGAGGTGGAGGTCCTGTACACTGCGCGCGGCTTCCTGAACAGCCTGCCGAGCTTGCTCTGGCAGAGTAGTGGAGAGCAGGCCCGGACGGGATAAGGAGAGCTGGAACGGATCGCTTTACAGCGACGTTGGAACCCGCTACTATCGCGGTGGATTCTTGAGTTCCCGACCCTTCTCGCCGAAGGAGGAACGAGATGATCAAGATCAACACGCAGGTGGTCGATTCGGTCACGCAATCGCAGCGCGGGGCGTTTCATGACGACGGAGCCGTGGTGGTCGCGGAGCGTGAGCCGGGGGAGTTCGACACCCGCGCCTTCACGGTCCCTGACCGTAAGCTCGAGCCGGATGGCCGCGCGAAGGGGAGCCTCGGCAAGAAGGCGATAAAGTGCCTGGATTGGGCCCTGTGCAAGGCGGCCGCGACGGTCTTCATGGCCATCGATCTGGTCAACCGCTATCGGCCGAACCCATCGTTCACGCCGAAGTGGAGCGACAAGCCGCTGCTCAAGTCGTGGGAGAAGTCGAAGCCGCGGCTGGGCTGGCCCCGCGAAACCGATTCTCTGTGCCCGCAGTGCGTCGTCGAGGCGCGGAAGCGCATCATCGAGGGCGAGGAGGACTACCAGGTTCTCATCAACGAGAAGGTAGGCGAGATCAAGGCCCAGATCGTCGAGCGTGACGGCCAGGTGTGGATGGTCAAGGAGTGCCCGGAGCATGGCCGCTTCGAGGACCTGATGGCGATCGACGCCGACTTCCTGCAGTGGATCGAAATGAACTTCCCGGGTCGCGACCTGCGGGCCCACAACGACGGCAGGCTTCATGACCACGGCTCGTCCACGATCAAGCATGGGCGGGGGGCCGTGCTCACCGTCGATCTCACCAATCGGTGCAACATGATGTGCGATCCCTGCTTCATGGACGCGAACCAGGTGGGCTTCGTCCACGAGCTGGAGTGGGAGGAGATCAAGGAGATCCTCGACAACGCGCTGGAGATCAAGCCCCGGCGGCAGATGTCGATCCAGTTCTCGGGCGGAGAGCCGACCCTGTCCCCGCACTTCGTGCGCGCGATCGAGTACTGCCGAGACATCGGGTACAACTCGGTGCAGTGCGCCTCCAACGGCATCGAGTTCGCGAAGAGCCCCGAGTTCACGCAGGCGTGCGCGGCGGCGGGCCTGCGCTTCTGTTACCTGCAGTTCGACGGCATCGGCAACGACGCGAACAGCCACCGCAAGGTGGGCAACCTGTTCGACGTCAAGCTGAGGGCGATCGACAACCTGTACAACGCCGGCGTGCAGGTGATCCTGGTGACGACTCTGGTCAATGGCGTCAACAACGATCAGGTCGGGCCAATCATCCGTTTCGGTCTCGACAATCCCAAGAAGGTCGCCTTCATCGCGTTCCAGCCGGTCTCGTTCACCGGTCGTGATGACGAGATCACGACCGAGCGGCGCATGCGCCAGCGCTACACCCTGTCGCACATGGCCCGCGACGTGAAGAGCCAGCTCGGGATCAGCGAGCCGCTGCGCGACTGGTTCCCGCTGTCCCTGATGGGGACGTTCTCGGACCTGGCGGACATGGTCCACGGCCCGCAGGCCGAGTGGGGCCAGGTGAGCTGCGGATGCCATCCCAACTGCGGGGTCGGCACGGCCCTGATGGTCAACAAGCACACCGGCGAGTTTGCGCCCGTTCCGCAGTTTCTCGACATCCCCCAGCTGGCGACCGACTTTCGCAAGGTCACCGACGCCAACCGCGTCAAGTGGTTCTCGAACCTCATGATCGGGCTCGCGCTGCTGAAGAACTACAAGCCGTTCGGCGGGCCGCCGAGCCTGACCCTGATCGACATCCTGAAGAAGTTCGACAAGTCGTACGGGCTCACGGGTCATGATTACGGCTCGCTGGATCACGAGGGGGCTTGGGAGCGGCGAAAGGATCCGTGGAACTTCCTGTTCATCGCCGGCATGTGGTTCCAGGATCTCTTCAACTACGATTTCCGGCGCACCGAGATGTGCATCATCCCCTACGCCACCCAGGAGGGCGAGATCTCGTTCTGCGCCTACAACACGGGTCACGGATGGCGCAACATCATCGAGCACATGCACAAGAGCGCCACGGTGGCGGAGTGGTACAAGGAGCACGGTCGCCATGAGATCTTCGCCGGCGGCAAGGAGGTTCCGCTCGAAAACTACGATCATGCCCTCGTCGTGAACGAGGAGGACGCCAGCCGCGTCCGCGACCGTGGCGAAGGGCCGCAGAACGCCCACGAGGAGCGCTTGGCGGCCAAAAAGGCGGCCCGAGAGGCGTCGATGGTTCGCGAGTACTACGAGCAGATGGTGCTCAAGCGGAAGGGGCAGAAAGAGGAGTCTCTGGTCCAGATCGAGCTCTGAGGCGGCCCCGTCTCGGCCGCAGACCGCGGCCTCGAGACCAGACGGGCGACTCCGGCGGGAATCGCCCGTACCGCGTTCATCGCATCAGAAGTACGGATTCTCCCCCGTCGAGTGGTCGGTGGTGTCGATCACCTCGGCGACTTCGGGCACGGCCTCCCGGATCCGCCGCTCGATTCCCTGCTTCAAGGTCACGTCCACCATGCCGCAGCCGTGGCAACCGCCCCCGAAGGCCAGATAGACGCGGCCGTCCCGCACGTCCACCAGGCGGACGTGGCCCCCGTGGGCCGCGATGGCCGGGTTGATCTCGGAATCGAGGAGCATTCGCACGCGGTCCGGCAGCCGGCCCTGGAGATCCGGGCGCTCGCCGCGGGGAAGGGCCGGACCCGGGGAAGCGTTGGGGTTGTCGAAGCGGAAACCCCTCTCCACGAGCGTCTCGCGGTAGTCGATCCGCGTGCCTCGAAGCCGGTCGGCGCTGTCCGGGTCGATCACGAGCGTGAAGCCCGCTTCCTCGATCCGGATATCGCCGCCCTGGACCTGTTCCTCGGTCAGACCCTGAAGCTGGTACTCGAAGCCGCCATCGAGCGCGGTGACCCGGACCCGGAGGTGGCGGCGTGGGGGGTCGGCCGCGCCCAGCGCGACCAGGATCCGGGCCCGCGCCTGTTCGCTCAGCACGACCAGAAGGTCGGCGCGGTGGTCAGGCTCGAGTGCTTCGCGGGTCGACATGGGGTGACGCCCAACCTAGGCGGGGCGACCGGACGGGGCCAAGGGCGTTTTGCCCAAATGCAGCGCCGGCAAGGTCTTGAAGGGCCCGGACGCGGAGGATAGCTTAGCGCGATTCGTATGCCGGGCGTATCATCCATCGAAGAGCTGCGCGCGGCCGTGCGCGGGTTTCGCGGCGGCCGCATCGTCGTTTTCGGGGATCTCATGCTCGACGAGTATCTGTTCGGCCGGGCGGATCGGCTGAGCCCGGAGAAGCCGGTCCCCGTGGTGACGTTCGAGCGGCGGGACCTCTACCCGGGAGGTGCGGGGAACGTCGCCCGCAACCTGGCGGCCCTGGGATGCGAGCCGGTGCTGATCTCGCTGGTGGGCGACGACGAGAGCGGCCGCGAGTGCCGGGCGAGGCTCGTGGCCGACGGGTTCACCGACGAGGGGCTCGTGGTCGAGCCTCGGCGACCTACCCCGCACAAGCTGCGGGTCCACGCCGGCCAGCACGCCCTCGTCCGGATCGATTACGAGGACCCCGAGGGCGCGTCCGGGCGGGCCCTCGAGGAACTGCTGGACGTGATCGACCGGCTCGTTCCGGGATGCGACGCGGCGATCGTGAGCGACTACCGCAAGGGGACCGTCTCGGCCGCAGGCGTGAGGCGTCTGTCGGAACGGGCGGAGGGCCGTCCGATCGTGGCCGACCCCAAGGGGGGCGACGCGGAGCGCTATCGTGGAGCCAGCTACCTCGTCCCGAACGAGAGCGAGCTGAGCGAGCTCGCCGGAGGACCATGGGACGACGCACTGGCCGAATCGCTGCGCCGGAGACTGGACCTGCAGGCGCTCGTCCTGACACGCTCGGAACGCGGCATGAGACTCTATTCGAAAGATCCACCGCAGGATTACGGCGCCCGCGCCCGGGAGGTCTTCGACGTGACGGGAGCGGGCGACACGTTCGCGGCCGCCTTTACCGCCATGCTGGCCGACGGGCATCCGGCGGATCTCGCGGCGCGGATGGCGAACGTGGCGGCGGGGATCAAGGTGAGAAAGGTGGGAACCGCGACCGTGACCTGGGCCGAGATCGGGGCGGAGCTGGCGCGCGAACTGCCTCACACGGAAAAGAGCGTGAACGCGACCGCCGCCGCGGCGGCGGCGGCCGAGCATCGGCGCCGAGGTGAAACGGTGGTCTTCACCAATGGTTGCTTCGACCTCCTGCACGCCGGACACATCCGGTACCTGAAGTCCTCGCAGGCGCTGGGCGACTGCCTCGTGGTGGGCGTCAACAGCGATGCCTCGGTGCGACGGCTCAAGGGCGAGAACCGTCCGATCCTGGATCAGAAGGAACGCGCGGAGATCCTCTCGGCCCTCTCGTTCGTCGATTACGTCGTGATCTTCGACGAGGACACCCCGCTCGGTCTGATCGAGACGATCCGGCCTGATGTCCTGACCAAGGGAGCCGATTACGAGCCCCACGAGGTGGTAGGGGCGGAGATCGTTCGCGCTTATGGCGGCAGGGTCGAGCTGATCGAGCTCGTGGAAGGCAAGTCCACGACCGGGATCATCGGGCGGATCGCCGACGGGCGCCAGGGAGGCGAAGCTTGAATCTCGGGGTCTTCGGGGCGGGGTACGTGGGCCTGGTGACGGCGACGTGTCTGGCCGAGATGGGTCACGACGTCGTCTGCTGCGACATCGACCACGACCGGGTGGAGCGGCTGCGCCATGGCGTGATCCCGATCTACGAGCCGGGGCTGGAGGAACTGCTTCGCAGCAACATGACGGAAGGCCGGCTTCGCTTCACGACCGACCCGGCCGAGACCGTAAGGGACAGCCGCGTCCTCTTCATCGCCGTGGGCACGCCGCCGGGCGAGGATGGATCGGCGGACCTGCGATACGTCCTGGAGGTCGCCAGGACGATCGGTCAGCATGCCGACGGTCCGAGGATCGTCGTCAACAAGAGCACCGTTCCCGTGGGATCAGCCGACCGTGTCCGGGCGGTCCTCGCCGAGACGACCGATCATCCCTGTGTCGTGGTGTCCAATCCGGAGTTTCTCAAGGAAGGGACGGCGGTCAACGATTTCATGAAGCCCGACCGTATCGTCGTAGGTGCCGACGACGAAGAGGGTCGCGAGGTCCTGAAGGCGATCTACGGCCCATTCCTGAGGACCGGGAATCCCGTTCTCTTCATGGACACCCGGTCCGCTGAGATGACCAAGTACGCCGCCAACGCGATGCTGGCGACGAGGATCACCTTCATGAACGAGATCGCCAACCTGTGCGATCGCGTCGGTGCCGACGTGGACGCGGTGCGGGCTGGGATCGGAAGCGACCGGCGGATCGGAAGCTCGTTCCTGTTCCCCGGGGTGGGGTTCGGTGGATCGTGCTTCCCCAAGGACGTTCAGGCGCTCGAGCGCCTGGCCGATCAGGTGGCCTACGATTTCGACATCATCCGGGCCGTGCACAGGGTCAACGAGATCCAGAAGCGCCTCCTCGTGGAGCGGGTTGTCGGGCGGTTCGGAGAGGACCTGAGCGGCCACCGGTTGGCGGTCTGGGGGCTCGCCTTCAAGCCGAAGACGGACGATATCCGCGAGGCGCCGTCCCTGGTGATCATCGACGAGCTGCTGGAACGGGGAGCGACGATCCGGGCCTTCGATCCCAAGGCGATCGAGAACGTCCGGCGTGTGCTCGGCGATCGGATCGAATACGCCGACGAAGCCTACGAGGCCCTGGAAGCGGCCGACGCCCTGATCGTCGTGACCGAGTGGAACGAGTTCCGGTTCCCGGATTTCGATCGCATGACCCGGGGCCTGGGCCAGCCGATCGTCTTCGATGGCCGGAACGTGTACGATCCGGAGCGGATGGCCGGCCTCGGCTTCGAATACCATTCCATTGGCCGTCCCGTGCGCGCGGCACGCGCCGCGATGCGGCCCGCCCCAGCCCCAGGGAGCGGATGACCCGGCTCGTCGTCACCGGCGCGGCGGGTTTCCTGGGGTCCCATCTTTGCCAGCGCCTGCTGGCCGAGGGGGAGGAGGTCGTCGGCGTCGACAACCTGCTGACGGGCCAGAAGGCGAACATCGAGTTCCTGCGGGGACCGACCTTCCAGTTCCTCGAACAGGATGTCGCCCGGTCGCTCGATCTGGACGGTACGGTGGAGTCGATCCTGAACTTCGCCAGCCCGGCCAGCCCGATCGACTACCTGGAGTTCCCCATCGAGACCATGGAGGTCGGATCGATGGGAACCAAGCGCACGCTCGAGATCGCCCACGCGCAACGGGCCCGCTATCTGCTGGCCTCGACCTCCGAGGTGTACGGGGATCCGGAGATCAATCCTCAGCCGGAATCCTACCAGGGCAACGTGAACCCCATCGGACCGCGCGGCGTCTACGACGAAGCCAAGCGCTTCGGTGAGGCGCTGACGATGGCCTACCACCGGAGGTACGGCCTGGAGGTGCGCATTGCGCGGATCTTCAACACGTACGGTCCACGCATGCGTCCGCACGACGGGCGCGTCGTCTCGACCTTTATCCGGCAGGCCCTGGATGGAGACTCGATCACGGTGTTCGGGGATGGCACCCAGACACGCTCGTTCTGCTATGTGGACGACCTCATCGAAGGCATCCTGCGCCTCTTACGGTCGGACTACAACGGCCCCGTCAACCTGGGCAATCCGGGCGAGCTGGAGGTGGGTGAGCTGGCCGACAAGATCATCGAGATGACGGAGAGCCGGAGCCGTGTCGTCTATCGCCCGCTCCCCGAAGACGATCCCCGGGTCCGTCGTCCGGACATCACGCTGGCACGCGAGCTTCTCGAGTGGGAGCCGCGAGTCGACCTGGAGGAGGGGCTGCGGCGGACGATCGATTACTATCGAAGCCTGAACGGAGCCTGATCGGCGGGTCATCGTGCCCCGGTTCGTGATCGGCCTGGCGGGCGGCACGGGCTCCGGGAAGACGACCGTCGCCCGTAACCTGCTCCGTCGTCTGGCACTGGACTCGATCACCGTTCTCCAGCAGGACGCCTATTACCGGGACCTGGCGGAGCTGGCCCCGGCGCAGCGGGCGACCCGGAACTTCGATCACCCGAACTCGATCGAGAACGAGCTGTTCACGGCCCACTTGCGGGCCCTGAAGGAGGGCCGGCCGGTGGGGCGGCCGGTGTACGACTTCTCGCGGCACGTGCGTACGGCCGAGACGGCCCGCATCGAGCCGCGAGACGTGATCCTCGCGGAGGGCATTCTGCTGTTTCATTATCCGGACGTGCGAGATCTTCTCGACGTGAAGATCTATGTGGACACCCCGCCCGACATCCGTCTGCTGCGCCGGATTCATCGCGATATACGCGAGCGGGGCAGGACCTTCGAGTCGGTGGGTGAGCAGTATCTTCGCACCGTTCGCCCCATGCACGACGAGTTCGTAGAGCCGTCCAAGCGGTTCGCCGACGTGATCATCCCCGAAGGAGGGGAGAACGAAATCGCGATCGACATGATCGCCAGTCGCGTCCGAGGGCTGCTGGTTCAGGAGGGCGATCGTTGAAACGCGCCCTTATCACCGGCATCACCGGCCAAGACGGATCGTATCTGGCGGAGCTCCTGCTCGAGCAGGACTACGAGGTCCACGGCATGGTGCGACGGTCTTCCACGGAGAAGTACGAGAGGATCTCGCACATCAAGGAGCGGATCACGCTGCATCAGGCCGACCTGCTGGACCAGCTCTCCCTCATCAACGTTTTCGCGGATGTCCGCCCCCAGGAGATCTACAACCTCGCGGCGCAGTCCTTCGTTCCTACATCATGGTCCCAGCCGTTCCTGACAGGCGAGTACACGGCCCTCGGCGTGACGCGGGTGCTCGAGGCGATCCGGCAGGTGGACCCGGGGGTTCGTTTCTACCAGGCTTCGTCCAGCGAGATGTTCGGGAAGGTCAGGCGCTCGCCCCAGAACGAGTCGACACCGTTTCATCCCCGGAGCCCATACGGCGTGGCCAAGGTCTACGGCCACTTCATCACCGTTAATTACCGCGAGTCGTACGATCTGTTCGCGGTGAGCGGGATCCTCTTCAACCACGAGTCCCCCCGCCGTGGCCTCGAGTTCGTGACCCGTCATGTCAGCCATGGGGTCGCGCGAATCGCCCTCGGGCTGAGCGACCAGCTGCCGATGGGCAATCTGGACGCCGAGCGCGACTGGGGCTACGCGGGTGACTACGTAGTGGCGATGTGGAACATGCTCCAAGCCGAGGAGCCGAGGGACTACGTGGTCGGCACGGGTATCACGCATTCGGTCCGCGATGTGTGCGAGATCGCCTTCCAGCACGTGGGGCTAGACTGGCGGAAGCACGTGGTGGTCGATCGGAACCGGCTCCGGCCCGCCGAAGTGGATCACCTGAGGGCCGATGCGAGCCGGGCGCGGGCGGACCTGGGGTGGGCCCCGACCGTGGATTTCCACCAGCTGATCCGGATAATGGTGGATGCCGATCTCGAGCGCCTCCGCGAGTCCGAGTGCGCCGCCGAACGGGCGGAATCGTGAGGCGGGAAGAGGCCGGGGACGTGCAACGCGTAGCGCCGACCGGGGTAGAAGATACCGCGGCCAGCGGCGATGATCCGCTTGCCGTAACACGGCTGCTGTCCTGGCACGACGAGGGCATCCGTGACTGGCACGCGAGCCCGGAGGAGGGCGAGCGCACGCTGGGGGAGGACGAGGTCTCGCCGATTCGAGGCCTGGAGCAGACGATCGGCGAAGAGCATCTGGTGAACATCCGGCTCTGGCACGAGGAAGATCGGGCACGACGTCAGGACGCGCCGGATCGCCTTATCGCCGAAACCAAGCGCCGCATCGATGACCTAAACCAGCAGCGGAACGACCTCGTGGAAAGGATCGACGAGCAGCTGCTGGCCGATCTGGAGCGGCGCGGGCTAGCCGGCGCCGACGTCCCGCTGCACTCCGAGACGCCGGGGGCGATCGTCGACCGGCTATCCGTGCTCGCTCTCAAGATCTATCACATGCACGAGGAGGCTACGCGACCCGATGCGGACCCCGACCACCGCGCGCGCTGCCGTGAGCGAACCTTCGCTCTCGAGGAGCAGCGAGCCGACCTGGCCGAATGCCTGGCCTCGCTCCAGCGTGACCTTCTGGCCGGGCGACGTCGGTTTCGGCGATATCGGCAGTTCAAGATGTACAACGATCCGGAGATGAATCCCTTCCTGCGGGCGGCCCGACGGGGACGAGGAGACGCGGATGCCGGTTGAACTGCGGTTTCTGGCGGCGGCCATCCTGGCGACGACGTTGGGCTGCGAGGCCGAAGGCGGAGCCTCGGAGGGGCGGGGAGATCGCTACAGCGCGAGTGGTCAGTACGCCGATGCGGCGGTCGAGTACGGGATTTCCCTCGAGGCGGCGGGGGAGGACGCCTCCTCCGAGCTCCGGCTCAAGGCTGCTGAGCTGGCGCTGCTTTCGAAGGATTTCAACACCGCAGAGCGGATGTTCGACGGCCTGATTCAGCGCGATCCCGATTACGCCGGCCGGGTCCGCGCCCTGTACTATCTCCATGCCCGCCGCTGGTCGGCCCAGGGCGACACCTTCGCCATGCTTCGTGCGATCGACGGAATCCAGGCTCGGGATAGCGCGGCCAGCCTGGGCTCGCTGTACTACGCACTCGGGGACGCGGCCTTCGGGCGGCCCGACTACGAGGCGGCGATCACCGCGTATCTTTCCGGGCTGGCGCGCATACCGGAGGAGGCCGGTCCCGGTGTGTACGCCCGTCTGGCCGACGCCTACGAGCAGCGGCGGGATTGCCCGGCTGCCATCGAGTATCTGGGTCGATTCCTGGAGATGACCCAAGGCGATCGCGCCGACGAGGAGGAGATCCGGTACCGGCTGGGCTCGTGCTCCTATCGGATGGCTGAGCGGGCCCTCGCCAACGAGGACTACGAGGCGGCTTCCGAATACCTGCAGACCGTTCTGCGCTCGGGCGAGCCCCCGAACCTCGTTCCCGAGGCTTTGCTGATGATGGCCCGGCTCGAGGAGCGCACGGGGGATCGCGAGGCCGCCATGGAGTACTACAGTCGCGTGATCGAGGCCGAGGGCGAGCGGGAAACATCGGCAGCCATGGAGGCCTTCCGGCGCCTCAAGCAGCTCGAGTTCGGTTTCGCGCTCGAGGGCGCCGGGGGCGGGGAGCCCCCGCAGAGTCCGGACTCCGCGAGCTCTCGGCGATTTCCGTGAGATACGCTCTGCCGCTGCTGGGCTTGCTGGCGGCTCTGACCGTGGGGGGATGCGCGTCGACCACCGAGACGACGGTGCTCCACGCCGACGATCAGTACGAGCGAGCCACGGAGCTTTTCGAGAACGGGGACTATGCGCAGGCGGTGACAGCCTTCCAGGCTTTCGTGTTCAACTACCCCCAGGATCCGCGTGTGCCCGACGCGCGCTGGATGGCGGCGGAGTCGTACCAGCGCATGGAGGACTGGGCGACCGCAGCGCAGGAGTTCCTGAATTTCCAGCGGGACTTTCCCAACGCGGAGCGGGCCGCGGAGGCGATCTATCAGGCGGGACGTGCTTACCAGGAGATGAGCCTTCGCCCTGAGCTGGATCAGCGTGACACCGAGCGGGCCATCAACGTCTACGATCGGGTCGTCGTCGAGTATCCCGGCAGCGAGTTCGCAGAGGAGGCACGCCAGCGTGTGCGGGAGCTTCGCAACAAGCTGGCCGAGAAGGTCTACCTGAACGCCGAGTTCTACTTCGATCACGAGGACTACGAGGCGGCGGAGATCTACCTGACCGATCTCATCTCCGCATACTCCGACACGGACTGGCTCGCGGCCGCGTACGCGCTTCTGGCCCAAACCTATTGTCAGCAGGGGCTCGGCGATCGTGCGGCGGACGTCTTTTCCCGGCTGGGCGAGAGCTTCCCCGAGAGCGCGGCCAGGCGCGAAGCCGCGGACGAGCTGCCGGATCGATGCCTGCCGGTGATGCCGGCTGAACGGGCGGCCGGCTCGGCGCCGGATCCGTGAGCGTGCCGGGGGAGGGCGTCTCCCTCAGGAAGGGGCTCATGGGCGGGACGTTCAACCCGCCGCACGTCGCTCACCTGATCGTGGCCCACATCGTGCGTGAAGAGCTGGCCCTGGACCAGGTCGTCCTGGTGCCCACTTACCGCCACGCCTTCAAGGGCGAGTCCCAAGCGAGCCCCCGCGACCGGGCGACCATGACCGAGCTGGCCGTGGCCGGCGATCCCTGTCTCGTGGCGGACCGGCTGGAGATCGAGCGCGGCGGTGTCTCCTACACGGTGGACACCTTGCGGGAGCTCCGGAGTCGTGAGCCCGAAACCGCGTGGCATCTGATCCTGGGGCAGGACAATCTGCCCGAGCTCCGCGAATGGCATGCCGTGGAGGCGCTCCCCGAGCTGGCGGAGATCGTGGTCGTGACGCGCGAGGTCGACGGAACCGCGGAGGAGGTGCTGGACACGCCGCTCCCCCACGGGCTCAGGTGGGTCCCCGTGCCGACTCTCGAGATCTCCTCCACGACCATTCGTCGGCGAATCGCCGAGGGCCGCACGATTCGGCACTGGGTGCCCCCGGCGGTGGAGGCTTACATCGCGGAGCGCGGGCTGTACGGAGAAAAGCCTGCGGCCAGCGTACACTCGGGCGGCGGGTCGAGTTGACACTACACCGGGCCGGAGGGCGTTGATTCGAAGCGCAAAGGGCGCTAAATTGAAGTCCTCTACTGGCAATACCCGCCCGTAACCTCCGGTCGAATCCCGCCCCCGCGGGTCGCCTGCTCGCGACCGGACGTGCTCCTTGGAGAGCGCTGCATCGGCTAACGAGGCAAGAACGTGGTGCTGGAACCGATTCTGAAATTGTTCGTGGGCGACAAGCACAGGCGCGAGCGTAAGCGACTGTGGCCGGTCGTCGAGCACATCAACGAGATCGCCGGCTCCCTCGAGCCCCTCTCGGACGAGGAGATCCAGGCCAGGACGACGGAGTTTCGGGAGCGGCTCGCAGGTGGCGAGAGCCTGGACGATCTCCTGCCGGAGGCCTTTGCGGTGGTCAAGGAAGCGTGCCGCCGGAACCTGGGCCGCGAGTGGCCGGTCACCGATCAGGCCTTCACCTGGGACATGGTGCCGTTCGACGTCCAGCTCTTCGGCGGCATCGTCCTCCACGAGGGGAAGATCGCCGAGATGGCCACCGGCGAGGGGAAGACGCTGGTTGCGGTCATGCCCCTCTATCTGAACGCCCTGGGGGGAAAGGGCACTCACCTCGTCACCGTGAACGACTATCTGGCCCGCCGCGACTCCGAATGGGTGGGGGAGATCCTGCGCTGGCTGGGCCTGACCGTAGGGGTGATCCAGAACGACATGCCGCCCGAGCGGCGTCGTGAGGCCTATGGCTGCGACGTCACCTACGGGACGAACAACGAGTTCGGCTTCGACTATCTCCGTGACAACATGGCCGTCGACCGGCAAAACCGCGTCCAGCGGGGACATCACTACGCGATCATCGACGAGGTCGACTCGGTGCTGATCGACGAAGCCCGGACGCCGCTCATCATCTCGGGCCCCACCCAGCACGATACCTCCGGCAAGTTCGGCGAGCTCAAGCCGCTCGTGGAGCGGCTGGTCCGGGAGCAGACGCGGATCGTCAACCAGCTCGTGGCCGAGGCGGAGGATGTCATCGAGGCCGAAGGCGAGCAGGACGGCGACTACGAGGCGGGAATCAAGCTGTTCCAGGCACGCCGGGGGATGCCCAAGAACAAGCGGCTCATGAAGCTGCTGAACGAGACCGGGGTCAAGAAGCTCGTCCAGAAGATCGAGGCCGACTTCATGAGGGAGAAGCGGGCGCACGAGCTGGACGAGGCGCTCCTCTTCGCGATGGACGAGAAGGGTCACGACGCCCATCTCACCGACCGGGGTCGCGAGAAGATCGCCCCGAACGATCCCGAGCTGTTCGTGGTCCCCGATCTTTCCCAGCTCCTTCACGAGATCGACGAACAGCCCGACCTCGACGAGAGCGAGAGAACGGAGCGGCGGACGGCGCTCGAGCGCGAGTATGCCGAGAAGAGCGAGACGATCCACAACATCGCCCAGCTCCTGAAGGCGTACGCGCTCTACGAGAAGGACGTGGAGTACGTCGTGCAGGACGGCAAGGTCATGATCGTCGACCAGTTCACCGGTCGTCTCATGCCGGGGCGACGCTACTCGGAGGGCATGCATCAGGCCATCGAGGCCAAGGAAGGCGTCAAGATCGAAGGCGAGACCCAGACCTTCGCCACCATCACGATCCAGAACTATTACCGGCTCTACGACAAGCTGGCGGGAATGACCGGCACCGCCGAAACGGAGGAGAACGAGTTCTTCCAGATCTACGGGATGGACGTGGTCGTCATCCCGACCAACGAGCCAGTCCGTCGCGAGGATTCCGACGATGTCGTGTACCGGACGCGGCGCGAGAAGTACAACGCGGTGATCGAGGAAATCGAGCGCCAGCATTCCCGCAAGCGCCCCGTGCTGGTCGGGACGACATCGGTAGAGGTGTCGGAGACGCTCTCGCGGCTGCTCAAGCGGCGGAACCTGCCCCATAGCGTGCTGAACGCCAAGCATCACCAGCGCGAGGCCGAGATCGTAGCCCGGGCCGGACAGCCCGGTGCCATCACGATCGCGACCAACATGGCCGGTCGCGGCACGGACATCAAGCTGGGGCCGGGTCTTGTCCCACGGGAGTGGCCGGAGGTGAGCGAGGACGAGATCCCCGAGGATTGGTCGTTGGACGACGTGGACCGGCTGACGAGTGAGGACATGCCCTGGGGCCTGCACATCGTCGGGACCGAGCGCCACGAGTCACGCCGGATCGACCGCCAGCTCCGCGGTCGCGCCGGACGTCAGGGGGATCCGGGCTCGTCGCGGTTCTTTCTGTCGCTGGAAGACGATCTCATGCGCCTCTTCGGATCCGAGCGCATCGCCACGGTCATGGACAAGCTCGGAGCCGAGGAAGGCGAGGTCATCACCCATTCGCTCGTGACCCGTTCGATCGAGCGCGCCCAGAAGAAGGTCGAGCTCAACAACTTCGAGATCCGCAAGAGGTTGCTCGAGTACGACGACGTGATGAACAAGCAGCGTGAGGTCATCTACGACATGCGCGCGCGCGCCCTCGAGGGCGACCGCGAGGACGTGTTCGAGGAGGCCCGCGAGCTGATCAGTGAGGCGGTCGAGGTCAAGGTGGCGCAGTACGTCGATGCGGAGGGCTACCCGGACGACTGGGACCTGACCGGCCTGCGGGAGGACCTCATGCGCTCCTTCCTCATGCCATTCGACTGGCTCCAGCGGATGGCCGAAGCCCGGCAGGAGAACGGCGGCCCGGACCGGGAGCAGGACCTGCCCAGGACCCCCGACGAGATCGGCGCCCGGCTGCAGCAGGAGCTCGAAGCCGCGTTCGAACGGCGCGTCGAGGAATGGGAGCCCGAGCGGGCGGAGATGGTGATCCGGCGCGTCCTTTTGAGCATCATCGATGAGAAGTGGCGTGATCACCTCTACGAGCTCGACCAGCTCAAGACCGGCATCCAGTACCGCGCATGGGGGCAGCGCGACCCCCTGATCGAGTACAAGAAGGAAGCCTTCGAGATGTTCGTCTCGATGATGGACGATCTGCGAGGCACGGCGGCCTCGGTCCTGTATCGGATCCAGATCGTCGAGCCCGGTCACATGTCGGCCGAGGACCGGCGTCGTCGGGAGCGGATCCAGCGCCAGCAGGTGGCGCTCCATGCGCCGGCCGCGACGACCGGGGTCGCCGCCGGCGGCCGGCAGCCGCAACCGGTCGGGGGTGGAGCTGGAGCGGCGCCGGCGCAGACCTTCGTCCGGGAGCACGACAAGGTCGGGCGGAACGATCCCTGCCCGTGCGGAAGCGGCAAGAAGTTCAAGAAGTGCCACGGCGCGTGAGCCGGAACCCTGGCCACGCCCGGGTCGGAAACGATATCCAGTCGGAGGAAATGTCATGATCGGTATTCTTGACCGTATCTCGGGCGGCGCCGGGGTCTTGCGCCGTTTCGGGAACGCCTATCTGCCCAGCGAGGACGACGTGTATGTCCCCGCGCGACTCATCGAGTCCTACGGGTTGAGGAAGGGCGACGCGGTGGACGGTGAGGTGGGGGAGCCGCCCGGAAAGGGCAAGCTCCCGCCCCTGAAGACCGTCACATCGGTGAACGGCGGCGCCCCCGAAGAGGCGCGCCATCGGCCGCAATTCGACAAGCTCAGGGCGACCCACCCCGACGAGCGCCTCAGCCTGGAGCTGGGGGCGGACCTCTCGCCCGCGCTCCGGGACGGGGCCCAGATCACCAACCGCATCATCGATCTCGTGGTCCCGCTGGGGAAGGGTCAGCGAGCTCTTATCGTGGCTCCCGCCAAGGCCGGCAAGACGATGCTCCTGCAAGCGGTGATGAGGGGCGTCGCCATGAACTACCCGGGCGCGGAGCTCATCGTGCTGCTGGTCGACGAGCGGCCCGAGGAAGTCACCGAGATGGAGCGGATGATGGAGAGCCTCGGACGCGGCGAGACGATCGCCTCGTCGTTCGATTTCCCGCCGGATCGGCACGTCCAGGTGGCCGAGATGGCTCTCGAGCGATCGCGCCGGCTGGTGGAATCGGGCAAGGACGTGGTGCTGGTCCTGGATTCCATCACTCGCCTGGCCCGGGCCTACAACGCCATCGAGCGGTCGAGTGGACGGACGCTCTCGGGGGGCATCGAGGCGGGCGCTCTCGAAGCTCCCAAGCGCTTCTTCGGCTCCGCCCGGAAGGTCGTAGGCGATGGCGGCGGCAGCCTGACCATCGTCGCCACCGCGCTGGTGGACACCGGAAGCCGTGCCGACGAGGTGATCTTCGAGGAATTCAAGGGGACCGGCAACGCCGAGATCGTGCTCAGCCGCGAGCTCGCCGAGCAGCGGATCTGGCCCGCCATCGACGTGACCGCCAGCGGGACCCGGCGCGAAGAGCTGCTGTATCCCGAGGAGCACCTCGAGCGGCTGCAGCTGCTGCGCCGCTTCCTCTCGGAGATGCGGACCACCGACGCCGCCGAGTTCCTGATCGACAAGATCAATCGCTCCAAGTCGAACGAGGATCTGCTGGCCAGCATGTCGAAGTAATTGTTCGGGGCTCCGGGGATCGGCTCCCGGAGCGCGTGGCGTCCGTGATGGGGCGTTTCTTCCTGCGCAGCACGCCGATCGGCAATCCGGATCCGGGGCGGGTTCTTGAGCGCTCCGGGAGCCGACCCCCGGAGCCCCTGCCGAATCCATCGACACACTCTTTGATTCGACCGGTGGACGCTTACGGCCTGGCGTTTGCTCCGGGCGTGGGCGTGGAGCGGGCGCCCCTTTCGATAAAGGACTGTCCGGCCGACGAGCGGCCACGGGAAAGGCTGGAGAGGCTCGGCACGGCGGCGCTCTCGACCGTCGAGCTGCTGACGATTCTCATCGGATCCGGCGGACCCGGGGCATCGGCCGATCTGCTGGCCCGCCGGATCGTCGCCGCCCATCCCTCGCTCCGCGATCTGGCTTCGACCCCGCTTGCCGAGTTCCGGTCGGTTCCGGGGATCGGCGCAGCGAACGCGGCCCGTCTCGCGGCGGCCTGCGAGCTCGGGGCACGCCTCCAGCGGGAACGTCGCCAGCACCGCGCGGTCCTCTCCTCGCCCCGGGCCGTGTGGCGGCATCTCTCGCTCGAGCTGCGGGACCGCGATCGTGAGCGATTCCTCGCCCTGTGCCTCAATACACGCAACGAGCTCGTCCGCGAGGTCGTGGTTTCGATGGGCTCGCTCAACGCCAGCATCGTCCATCCGCGAGAGGTCTACAAGCCGGCGCTGGCGTGCTCGGCGGCGGCCATCGTCATCGTTCACAATCACCCCTCGGGGGACCCCACCCCGAGTCGTGAAGATCATGAGGTGACGCGGGCCCTTTCGGAGGCGGGGCATCTGCTCGACATACCCCTCCATGACCATGTCATCATCGGTGCCGATTCCTATTACTCGTTTCGAGACGGCGGACTGCTGTGAGCCTGGCACGCGGTACGATAGGCATTAACTTGATTCATTACACCACGATCGATCCAAACCTCGAAAGTCGGGTCAACCTTACACCCGGCTTCAAATGCTTTGTCCCAGGAGACTATAATGGCGTTCGAGACCTATGTTCCCCAGCGGGGACGAGCTTCGAGCAAGTCGACGATTCGGATTCTCAAGAGTGGGGATTTTTCGATCAGCCCGAGCGTCTACGATCAGTGGTTCGGGGGAGCCAAAAACGTGGAGCTGCTCTACGACCCGAAGGCCAAGAAGGTCGGACTGCGGCCGCGGAGAAAGTCCGACCGCATGACGTACAAGCTGCGCGAGTCCCCCCAGGGAGGACAGCGGTATTACGTGAGCAGCGGACAGTTCCTGGACCATTACGGAGTCTCCCACCAAAAGTCGCGCGGCTTCGAGGCCAAGTGGAACGCCCGTCAGAAGGTGGTCGAGTTCTCGGTCAAGTAGCCTTCCGGCCGACCCTCGTGGGGGTTCCGGGATGCCGTCCGCCGGGGACCGTTTTCGGGGATCCCGGGAGCGTGGTAATTCGCAAGTTCGACCCGTAAGTTCGAAATCATGGACAGAAAGGCTCTCCTCGAGGCGCTGGCACCCTACGCCGACCGCGTCGATCTCGAGCGGATCGAGCGGGCGTACGCCTTCAGCGAGCGCGCGCATGCGGGACAGAAGCGCCTCTCGGGGGAGCCGTTCGTTTCTCACGCCGCCGAGATCGCGGCGATCCTGCTGGAACTGAACCTAGTGGATACCAATACGATCGCTGCGGCCCTGCTGCATGACGTCGTGGAGGACACGGAGACCTCGCTCGGGCGGGTCGAAGAGGATTTCGGCCCCGAAGTGGGGAGGCTCGTCGACGGCCTGACCAAGATCGGTCACCTCCGGTTCCAGTCGCGCGAGGAGCGCCAGGTCGAGAACTACCGCAAGCTGCTGCTCTCGATGGCCCAGGATATCCGCATCATCATGATCAAGCTGGCCGATCGCCTGCACAACATGCGGACGCTGGAGTATCTGCCCGATGCCAAGCGCCGCCGGATCGCCGGGGAGACCCGCGACATCTATGCCCCGCTGGCACATCGGTTCGGTATGGCCACGATTCGCTGGGAGCTCGAGGATCTGGCGTTCAAGTTTCTCGAGCCCGAGGCATACCGGGCGCTGGCGAAACAGGTCAAGTCGAAGCGCCGCGAGCGCGAGCGGATGATCGCGGCGATCGGGGGACCGCTCGAGGAGGCGCTGACGGAGGCCGGCATCAAGTCCGAGATCACCGGTCGTCCCAAGCATCTGTGGTCGATCCACAAGAAGATGGTCAGCCGGGGGAAGCCCTACGGCGAGATCTACGATCTTCTGGCCATCCGTGTCCTGACCGAGACCGTTCGTGACTGCTATCACGGGCTGGGGATCATCCACACGCTCTGGACGCCCGTCCACGAGCGCTTCAAGGACTATATCGCGACGCCCAAGTCGAACATGTACCAGTCGCTGCACACGACCGTGTTCGGTCCCGTGGGAACGCTCTACGAGATCCAGATTCGCACCTGGGAGATGCACCGGACGGCCGAGGTCGGCATCGCGGCCCACTGGAAGTACAAGGAGGGAACCGAGGGCACCGAGATCGACGAGCAGCTCGCCTGGTTCCGCCAGATCCTGGAATGGCAGCAGGATATGACGGATCCGGAGGAGTTCATGGAGTATCTCCAGATCGACCTCTACAAGGACGAGATCTTCGTCTTCACCCCGCGCGGCGACGTCGTCCAGCTCCCGGCCGGCTCGACACCCATCGACTTCGCCTTCCAGGTGCACACCGAAGTCGGGATGCGGTGCTCGGGGTCGATGGTGAATGGCCGCATGGTGCCCCTCCACCGCCAGCTGCGCTCGGGGGACACGGTCGAGGTCCTCACCAGCTCCTCCCAGCGGCCCTCGCGGGACTGGCTCCATTTTGTCAAGACCTCGAAGGCGCGATCGATCATCCGGCGCACGCTTCGCGAGGAGGAGCACGCCAGCTCGGTCGCGCTGGGGAAGGACATGCTCGAGAGGGAATACCGTCGGAACCGCGTCCGGAAGCCCGACGACGAGCGCCTCGAGGAGACGGCGAAGCACTTCGGCGCGGACGAGGCGGAGGACCTGTTCGCGGCGCTGGGCCACGGAGACCTGACGATCTCTCAGGTATGGAACGTCCTGTTCCCGGAGGAAAGGACGGTCGAGCGCAAGCCGGCGTCCGCCTTCGAACGGCTGGTCGAGAAGATCAAGGGGCGGCCCGGTGGCGTCAGGATCCAGGGCTTCGACAACATGATGGTGCGCTTCAGCCAGTGCTGTCAGCCGATCCCTGGCGACGAGATCATGGGTTACGTGACCCGTGGCCGCGGCGTCTCCATCCATCGGACCGACTGCTCGAACATGCTCAACATGACCGACGAGCCCGACCGCAAGATCGAGGTCGAGTGGGACACTGGCGGAGCCCAGACCTTTATCGTGCGGCTCGTCGTGACCGGCACCGACCGCCGCGGCCTGTTCGCGGACGTGGCGGGCGCCGTCTCCCGCACCTCGACCGACATCAAGAGCGCCGACCTGAGCGCTACGGAGAGCGGGATCGAGGGGACGTTCGTGGTCGAGGTCACCGACCTGGAGCATCTCAACCGCGTGATCGAGTCGATGAAGTCCATCGACGGGATCCTGGAGGTGGAGCGGAAGGAGTACTTCGGGGCTCATCACATGAGAGAACCCGGACGCGTCGTCGGCGCCTAGCGGGTCGTTGAGGACGGCCAGGGTCATGAACGACCCGCTCCCATAAAGGGGTCGGGCCGATCGCCATGACGACCGCCGAACCGGAACTCGTGGCCAGAGGCGGGGTCCAACATGGCCATGAAAGGCATGAAGAGCCGCCTCAGCATGGGGCTGGTGGCCCTGGCGCTCGTTCAGCCGACGGCAGGGCTCGGCTACCAGAGCGATCCGGAGCGCGTGCTCGAGCGGGCCGACCGCGCGCTGGACGGGCTGGAGACCCTGCGGGCGGAGTTCGACCAGCGTGTCTACAACCCGGTCCTCGAGCGGACGACCACGGGCCACGGCACGCTAACCTACCGCTCGCCGGAGCTCTTCCGGATCGTCTACAGCGATCCCGCGGGCGACGTCGTCGTCAACGACGGGGAGCGGGTCTGGATCTACCTGCCGAGCAGCCAGCCGGGCCAGGTGATCCGCCAGCCTGCTACGCGGAGCGAGGTCCGCAACCCCCTCACCTACCTGCGCGACCTGCGCGATGACTACGTGGCGGTTTCGGGAGGGACGCAGACGGTTGCCGGCCGCGCGACCGACCGCCTCGTTCTGACCCCCAAAGGCGAGCGGGCGCCGTTCATGCTGCTGGAAGTGTGGGTCGATCGGGAGACCGGGTACCTGCGCCAGGTCCGGACGCGCACGGACGAAGGCGTCGCCACCACGTACACGTTCGTGCAGCTGGAGCCCAACGCGCCGTTATCGGGAAGCGCCTTCGAGTTCGAGCCACCGGAGGGCGTGGAGATCTTCGACTCTTAGACGACGCTACCCGCCAGATAATCCCCGACGATCCTCCTGCCGATGGGCGACCCGCTTGCCCCGAGCGGTACATTTGACAGCATGCCGAAGTTCGAGCTCGTCACCGATCTCGTCCCCAGGGGGGACCAGCCGAAGGCCATCGCCGAGCTGAGCGAGGAGCTCGCCGAGGGACGCCGCTACCAGACGCTGCTGGGCGCAACCGGCACGGGGAAGACCTTCACGATCGGCCACGTGATCGCCGGATATGGCCGTCCGGCGCTGGTCATGTCCCACAACAAGACGCTTGCCGCCCAGCTCTACGGCGAGCTGAAACAGCTCTTTCCCCACAATGCGGTCGAGTACTTCATCTCGTACTACGACTACTACCAGCCGGAGGCGTACATCCCGGCCACCGATACGTACATCGAGAAGGACGCCTCGATCAACGAGGACATCGACCGCCTGCGGCTGCGGACGACCTCGTCGCTGATCGAGCGCAGCGACGTGATCGTGGTGGCCTCGGTATCGGCGATCTACGGGCTGGGGAGCCCGCGCGAGTACCGCTCTCTCATGGTCGTCCTCGAGACGGGGCAGGAGATCCCGCGCGACCGGATCCTCGAGGAGCTGGTCCGGATCCAGTACGCGCGCGGCGACTACGACTTCGAGCCCGGCCGTTTCCGCGTGCGCGGGGACGTGATCGAGATCTTCCCGGCCTACGAGGAGCAGGCGGTCCGGATCGAGCTCTGGGGCGACGAGGTCGAGCGGATCTCGAAGATCGATCCGATGCGGGGCACGACGATCGCGACTCTGGACCGGGCGGCCATCTACCCGGCCAAGCACTTCGTGACGACGCGTCCCCAGCTCGAGGAAGCCACGCGGGCGATCCGCGCCGAGCTCGTGGAGCGGCTCGCCGTGATGCGCGAGAATGGTCGCATGCTGGAGGCCCACAAGCTCGAGACGCGAACCCGCTTCGACATCGAGATGATGGAGGAGATGGGCTATTGCGCGGGGATCGAGAACTACTCGCGTCACCTCTCGGGTCGTGCTCCCGGCGAGCGCCCGTCGTGCCTGCTCGACTACTTCCCGGACGACTTCCTGCTCGTTCTCGACGAGTCCCACGTCACCGTCCCTCAGATCGGTGGGATGTACGCCGGGGACCGGTCGCGGAAGGAGACGCTGGTGGAGCACGGCTATCGGCTCCCGTCGGCGCTCGACAACCGGCCCCTCCGGTTCGAGGAGTTCGAGCGCTTCATGCAACGGGCGATCTTCGTCTCGGCTACCCCGGCGGACTTCGAGCTGGAGAAGTCGGGCGGGGTGGTCGTGGAGCAGATCATCCGGCCGACGGGGCTGCTCGATCCGCGGGTCGAGGTGCGTCCGGTCAGCGGTCAGGTCGACGACCTCATGGAGGAGATCCGGCGTCGCGAGGCGGTCGGGGAGAAGCTGCTCGTCACGACCCTCACCAAGCGCATGGCCGAGGATCTGGCCGACTATCTGAACGAGTCGGGTGTCCGCGTTCGATACATGCATTCGGACATCGACGCCCTCGAGCGCATGGAGATCATCCGCGGCCTCAGGACCGACGAGTTCGACGTCCTGGTGGGCATCAACCTCCTGCGCGAAGGGCTCGACCTGCCGGAGGTCTCCCTGGTGGCGGTCCTCGATGCGGACAAGGAGGGATTCCTGCGCTCCGAGACGGCCCTCATTCAGACGGCCGGCAGGGCGGCCCGGAACGTCAACGGCACGGTGATCCTCTATGCCGACCGGGTGACCGAGGCGATGCGACGGATGATGGATGAGACCGAGCGGCGTCGGCAGATCCAGGCCGCCCACAACGAAAAGCACGGAATCGAACCCGAGACGGTTTTCAAGACCCGCGAGCAGATCCTGCGCACGACGTCGGTGGCCGATACGCGCGCCGGGGGCACGCCCCGTGCGGTCCACGAGCGGCTGAAGGGCCTCCAGGGGGAGCTCGAGCGCGATGAGCTCGCGCGGGTGATCGAGGCCGAGATGAAGGCGGCCGCCGAACGGCTCGACTTTCAGACGGCCGCGCTGCTTCGCGACGAGCTGTTCGAGATCCGTGGGACGTCCTCCTCCAGGACGAAAGGTCGAGGCACCTTGCGGGAGCGGATCGGCCTCTAGTGCCTCCCTCTCGATGCTGACGCGCATTTCCGCACCGAGGCGCTAGGTGGCGCGCGAGGATCCAGTCGAGCCGGAGGTCTTCACGTTCGAGCGGCTTGCCCCGGGGCCCGCCGACATGAAGCTCCTGGGACAGCGGTTCGGCGAGCTCGGTCCGGACGGGGCCGTGATTCTCCTGGAAGGACCGCTGGGGGCGGGGAAGACCACGTTCGCCCAAGGGGTCGCCGCCGGCTGCGGGGTGGCGGGCCCCGTGGCCAGCCCGACCTACAACCTCGTGCTCCATTACAACGGCCGACGCCGGTTCGTCCACGCCGATCTCTACCGGCTGCAGGACCCTGCCCAGCTCGAGAGCCTGGACCTCGACGAGATGCTGTCTCCACGCGGTCTGGCGTGCGTGGAGTGGCCGGAGCTCGTGGCCGGCCTGGTGCGACCGCCCTATGCCGTGATCGCGCTCGCGCGAGAGGAGCACGGGCAGCGCCTGGCGGGAAGGCTGGTCGGCCGGGCCTGGATGGGTCTATTCGAGGCCCTGGAGAGCGGGGGATGAGAATCCTGGCCATCGACACGGCCACCTTCGAGGCCGGCGTGGCGCTGCACGTCGATGGGCGGGTTCTCGAGGGTCGCCTCTCGTGGCGCTCCGCGTTTCGTGAGAGCGCCCCGGCGATGGAGGCCCTGCTCGACGAGGCCGGGCTGGGATGGTCGGATCTGGACGGCCTCGCGGTGCCGGCCGGCCCGGGCTCGTTCACGGGTCTCCGCGTCGGAGCGGCGATGGCCCTGGCGATCGCGGAGATCGGGAAGCTTTCCCTGTTTGCCGCGTCCACGCTGGCGGTCGTGGCGGAGGCTTGCGCGCGACCGGAGACGACCCCTGTATGCGCCAGCCTGGACGCCCGCCGGGGACGGCGATACGTGGCCGTTCTCGAGCGTGACGGGGAGGTGTGGGCCATCGTTCGGGGGCCCGTCGACATCGACGCCGATCGCGTCCGGGCGTGGGCGGGCGGGGTCCCGCACGTGCAGCTCGAGAAACGGGAACGTGGGTCCTCTCCCGCCGCGGCGCTGGCCGCGCTCGCGGCCCGCGCTCCCGACGCCTATCGGCTGTCGACGCCGGGCGCACTGCAGATCGCCTATGCCCGTCCGCCCACGGAGGTCACCGGTCGATGAGCATCGCCGTTCCAGGACTTCAGATCCGGCCGCTCGAGCATGCCGATCTCACCGCCGTCGTGCCGCTGGAGCAGGGCATCTATCCTTCGCCCTGGCCCCCGGAGCACTTCGCGCGGATCATGGACCTGCCAGGGGCGATCGGTCGGGTGGCGTTCCTGGCCGACGGGTCGCTGGCGGGCTACGCGCTCGGCTGGGTGGCCGGCGACGAGGCCGAGCTGGCCAACCTCGCGGTGTCCGTACTCCACCGACGTCGCGGGGTGGGAGGACGACTGCTGGACGCCATGCGCGAGGCCGCGCGCGAGCGCGGAGCCGGCCGCATGTACCTCGAGGTGCGTGTCTCCAACGAGGCGGCCCGATCCTTCTACCTCGGGCACGGCTTCGCGGCCACCGGCCGGCGTCGCGACTATTACAGCCATCCTCGGGAGGACGCCGTCACCATGACGGTTGACCTCGCCGGAGGCGAAACGTAGCCTTTAGCCCCTGCCGACCGCGGGTGACCCCATGAGCTGGTTCAAACGCGACAAACGGAAGATCGAGGAGACGACTGCCCGGAAGGAGCTTCCTGGCGAGCTCTGGCAGAAGTGTCCATCCTGCGGGAACATCCTCTATCGCAAGGACCTCGCCGGCCGCAGCTGGGTCTGCTTCGACTGCGGGCATCACTTCCGGGTCGGCGTCCAGGAGTATCTGGAGATTCTCCTCGACGACGGCTCGTTCGAGGAGCACGATGCCGATCTGGCCAGCGTCGACCCCCTCGACTTCGTGGACTCCAAGCCGTATCCAGAACGCCTGGAGGAGTATCGCGCCCGCACCCACCGCGCCGACGCGATCGTGTGCGGCATCGGAGCGGTGGACGGGCTCGAGGTGTCGGTGGCCGTCATGGACTTCGGCTTCATGGGGGGCAGCATGGGATCGGTCGTCGGCGAGAAGGTGGCGCGAGCCATCGAGCGGGCGATCGAGCGCCAGATCCCGCTGGTGATCGTCTCCGCCAGCGGGGGGGCGCGCATGCAGGAAGGCGTCCTTTCGCTCATGCAGATGGCCAAGACCAGCGCCCTGCTGGCCGATCTCGACCGGCGGGGTTTCCCGTTCGCCGCCATCGACACGGATCCCACCACCGGGGGCGTTACCGCTTCCTACGCCATGCTGGGCGACGTGATCTACGCCGAGCCGGGAGCCCAGATCGGGTTCGCAGGTCCGCGGGTCATCAAGCAGACGATCGGCCAGGATCTGCCTGAGGAGTTCCAGACCGCCGAGTTCGTACTCGACCACGGCTTCGTCGACGCGGTCGTGCCGCGCGAGCGCTTGAAGCGGACGATCTCGCGCACGCTGCGCTGGATGACGGGTGGCGAGGCTCCGGCCGAGGAGACGTGAGCGAGTACCGGGAGGCGCTTACCGCCCTCCAGCGTCTCGAGAGGTTCGGGATCCGGCTCGGCCTCGAGGAGGTGCGCGCTTACTGCGAGGCGGCCGGGCATCCCGAGCTCGCCTGTCCCACCCTCCATGTGGGCGGCACCAACGGGAAGGGGACGACGGCGGCCTGCCTGGCTGCGATCGGCACGGCCCACGGACTCAGAACCGGCTGCTACACCTCGCCTCACGTGCTGGACTTCCGCGAGCGGATCCGTGTCGACGGCGAGCCGATCGCCCGGGAGGCGGTCGTCGACGCCTGGAGGCGCGTAGCCGACTGGAGCCGCGTACGAGGTCTGACCTACTTCGAGGCGACCACGCTGATGGCCTTTGAGCACTTCGCCGCCACCGGCGTGGAGCTGGCGGTCGTCGAGGTCGGCCTGGGGGGCCGGCTCGACGCGACCAACGTGGTCCAGCCCGAGATCGCGGTGGTCACGAACGTGGCTCGCGACCACGAGCCCCAGCTCGGACGTGATCTGACCGCGATCGCGCGCGAGAAGGCCGGCATCTTCAAGGCGGGCATCCCGGCGCTGGTCGGCGAAGCGGGAACGCCCGAGGTGCGGGACGGCCTCGTCGAGTCGGCCCGCGAGACCGGAGCCCCGATCGGCTTTCTCGAGGCCGACGTCCGGCTGGACGTGCGGCTCGTGGAGGACGGGACCCGGTTCGACTATGCCGGTCCCGACTGGCGGGGATCGGATCTCGCGCTGCCGATCAAGGGCGCCCATTTCGCCCGCGACGCCGCGCTCGCCGTACGGGCCTGGGAACGGGCGACGGTCCGCCCCCTCGCGGCATCCAGCGTACGCGAGGCGCTCGGCGGCGTCCGCCCGGTGGGCCGGGCCGAACGCTGGGTCGTCGACGGGATAGAGATCGTCTTCGACGTGGCCCACAACCCGGCCGCGATCGGGCGCCTGACGGAGAGTCTCACCGGCCTCGCGGAAGGATCGACCCTCGTGGTGGCCGGCTTCCTGGCGGACAAGGACTGGTCCGGGATGCTCGAACGCCTGTCCTCGCTGGGCGGCCGCGGATGGCTGTGCGGGCTCACCGACGCCCCGCCCGACCGCCGACTGGGGCGGCCCCCGGGTCTCGGGTGCTGGCCATGGATCCGCTGGGCCGACAGCGTGGCTGAAGGGCTTGCCGAGGCCCGACGGGAGGCGGCCGGCGGGCAGGTGGGGCGGATCCTCGTCACCGGATCCTTCCACACGGTGGGCGACGCGATGCGGGCCCTCGGACGCTCCGGCCCGGGCTCCCTGTACCGGGTTCCGGCTGCGGGGGCCGCCCGGTGACGCGATTCGAACGCGTGCCGGGGACCCGCGACTTCTACCCCGAGACCATGCGCGTCCGCCGCTGGATCGAGGAGCGCTGGCGCGAGGTCGCGCTCCGCTACGGGTTCGAGGAGTACGACGCGCCGGCGATCGAGACGCTCGAGCTGTTCACCGTCAAGTCGGGCGAGGAGATCGTCGACCAGCTCTACGCCTTCGAGGATCGCGGGGGCCGAAAGGTCGCCCTGCGCCCGGAGATGACGCCGTCCCTGGCGCGCATGATCGCCGCCCGCAGCTCGGGTCTGGCCAGGCCCATCAAATGGTTCTCGATACCGCGCCTCTTTCGCTACGAGCGCCCCCAGCGCGGGCGGTTCCGCGAGTTCTGGCAGCTCAACCTGGACATCCTCGGCATCCCGGGGGTCGAGGCCGATGCCGAGATCATCGCCGCGGGGGTGGATTCGCTGCGGGCGTGCGGCCTGGGTGCCGGGGACTTCGTGGTCCGCTACAGCGATCGTCGGCTCCTCGATAGAGCGCTCGGGCGGCTGGAGGTTCCCACCGATCGCTGGCCGGTCGCCTTCGCCGCGCTCGACAAGCTGATCCGAAGCGGACCGGGCGAGACGAAGAGGTCGCTCGCCCGCGCGGGGGTGGAGGACCGTGCCGCGGCCGTCCTGATGGAAGCGGTCGGGCGCCGCGAGCGTTCGGGCTTCCTAGCCGCGCTCGCCGAGGCGGGCGTCGACCTCATGGCCGAGTCGGCGGCCCTGGACGAGCTCGAGGCTCAGCTGGACGCCTACGGCATGGCGGAGTACTGCGCCTTCGACGCCGCCATCGTGCGCGGGCTCGCGTACTACACGGGCATCGTCTTCGAGATGCACGACCGGGCCGGCCAGCTGCGGGCGATCTGCGGAGGGGGGCGGTACGACGATCTCCTGGCCGGTCTCGGAGGCGAACGGCTTCCGGCCGTGGGGTTCGGGCTCGGCGAGGCGGTCCTGACCGAGCTGCTGGAGAGGGTCGGTCGCGGTCCCTCGCTCGAGGGACGCTGCGAGGCCTACGTGATTCCCGTCTCCCCCGAGGACCGCCTGTACTCGCTCGGGTTGGCCACCCGCCTGCGCGGAGCCGGGGTGCGGACCGACGTGGCGCTCCGCGACGCCTCGGTCGGTCGCGGGCTCAAGAGCGCGGCACAGGCGGGAGCCCGGGTGGCGGTCGTGATCGGCGAGCGGGAGCGCGCGGACGATCGGCTGACCCTGCGGGATCTATCCACCGGAGAGGAGTCCGTCCTGGGCATCGAGGCGGCGATCGCCCGGCTGGGTGGGCGATCGACCCCATGAGGGTGGGCCTGGTCAGCGACTCGCACGATCACGTCCCGCGGATCCGGGAGGCGGTCAGCCTCCTCAACCGCCTCGCGGCGGACGTCGTCCTGCACGCGGGCGACTACTGCTCGCCCTTCGCGGTCCAGGAGCTGGGTCGCCTGGAGGCCCCCCTGCACGGGATCTGGGGGAACAACGACGGTGACGTCTATCGGCTGATGCAGGCGTTCGCCGAGATCGGAGCCCGGATGGAGTGGCAGTGGTGGGAGTCCCGCATCGATCGGCGGCGGATCCTGATGATGCACGAGCCCCGAGGCGTGGACGCCCTTGCCGCGACGGGGGACTACGACCTGGTCGTGTACGGCCACACGCACGAGCGGGACGAGCGCTCCGTCGGTCGTACCCGCATCGTCAATCCGGGCGAGCTCTGCGGGTGGCTGGGAGGCGTCCCCTCCTTCGCCGTCTACGACACCGCCAGCGGGGAGGTCGAGTTCCATGAGTTCTGACCAGCCAGCGGAAGGCAGCCACCGCCGTCCCGGGGCGTGGATCCTGATCCTCGACTTCGGGAGTCAGTACACCCAGCTCATCGCCCGGCGGATCCGGGAGCAGAGGGTGTACTGCGAGATCCACCCCTTCTCGCTCGATCCCGAGGTCATTCGCGAGTGGGCGCCGGCCGGGATCATCCTCTCCGGGGGGCCCTCCAGCGTCTACGACGAGGACGCGCCCCATCCCCGGGAGGGTCTGCTCGACCTGCCGGTCCCGATCCTCGGGATCTGCTATGGCATGCAGCTTCTGGCCCGCTCCGAGGGCGGCGTCGTGGAGCCCGCCCGGGCCCGCGAATACGGCCGCGCGCGGGTGACGGTCACCAACCCGGTCGGTCTCTTCGACGGCTTCGAGGACGACGAGGCGCTGGACGTCTGGATGAGCCACGGCGACCGGGTCGAGAGCGTGCCCCATCGATACGCGGCCTACGCGGTGTCGGGTGGGGACGTGGTCGCCGCGTTCGGGAATCCCGAGACCCGGCGCTTCGGCGTCCAGTTCCACCCCGAGGTCGCTCATACCGAGCGCGGGGAGGAGCTGCTGGCCAACTTCGTGTTCGAGATCGCGGGCTGCGTTCCGGACTGGACCATGGCCTCGTTCATCGATGCGGCGGTGGCCGGGGTCCGCGCGCGGATCGGTGTCGGCCGGGCCGTCTGCGGGCTCTCGGGCGGGGTCGACTCGGCCGTTGCGGCGGCCCTCGTCCATCGCGCGATCGGCGATCGGCTGGCCTGCATCCTCGTCGACACGGGCCTGTTGCGGAAGGACGAGCGCCATCAGGTGGAGCGGACGTTTCGGGAGCACCTCCACTACCGTCTTGAGACGGTGGACGCCGGCGAGCGCTTCCTGGCCGATCTCGAGGGCGTCCTGGATCCTGAGGAGAAGCGGCGCCGGATCGGGCACCGGTTCATCGAGATCTTCGAGAAGGCCGCCGACGAGATCGAGGGCGTGAGCTTCCTGGTCCAGGGGACGCTCTATCCGGACGTGATCGAGTCGATGTCGGTCCGGGGGCCGTCGGTGACCATCAAGACGCACCACAACGTCGGGGGTCTCCCGGAGCGGATGCGCCTCGAGGTGGTGGAGCCGCTGCGCGAGCTGTTCAAGGACGAGGTTCGGCAGGTGGGCCGCGAGCTGGGGCTCCCCGAGGACATCCTCGGACGACATCCCTTTCCCGGCCCGGGGCTGGCGGTCCGCATCCTGGGCGAGGTGACCGCCGGGCGGGTGGCGCTCCTGCAGGAGGTCGACGCCATCTTCCTCCAGGAGATCCACGCCGCCGGTCTGTACGACCGGATCTGGCAGGCCTTCGCGGTGCTGCTGCCGGTCAAGGCCGTCGGCGTGATGGGGGACTACCGGACCTACGAGAGTGTGGTCGCGCTGCGCGCGGTGACCTCGCGGGACGGGATGACCGCCGACTGGTTCCCGTTCCCGCCCGACTTTCTGGCTTGTGTCTCCAACCGGATCATCAACGAGGTGCGCGGGGTGAACAGGGTGGTGTATGACGTCTCCAGCAAACCTCCGGCCACGATCGAGTGGGAGTAGGGGCATTTTCAGCGGCCCTCACCGCTGGGCGTGGGAGTCGATGCGAGCTCCCACCCGCTCGTATAGGTCGCTCATGAGTTCGGGATCGCCGCCCCGGGCGGCCGCGAACACGCGGAGCTCCTGCTCGGTCACTCCGGCTCGGCGCAGGATCTCCGACCGTCGCTGCCTGTACAGAGTGGTATCGGGCAGGGCCTCGATCCGGGCCACGGCGAGCTCCCCCAGTACGGCCGCGAAGGTGGCCGGATCGATCGTCGCCGGAGAAGGTTCCCGTGGGGCGTCGCGCCCGCAGGTGGCGAGGCCCCCGACGAGCACCAGGAGGGAGATCATCGTGCGCACGGAAGGGGAAGATCGGGGTCGGCGGCGGAGCGTGCCAGCCGGCGCGCCCGGGAGGATGGCCTTCGGGGTGGCCCTCGTGGCCCTCGCAGCGGGATGCGTGACGACCCTCGAGGAGGCGGCGCGGGAGGCGGCGCGGGGGGGCATCGATCCGGCCCCGCTGATCGAGGCGCTGGCTGCTCAGCACGAGGCCATCGAGGCGACCAAGCGCATCTTCGACGTCACCCTGCTCGAGGGTCGACGCCGCTTCTCGGGGGCGGGAGCGGTCGAGTACCGCGGTGACCCGCGACGGCTGGACGCCGATGTGTTCGGCCCGCACGACACCCACGTGCTCTCGGTGCGGCTGGAGGGAGATCGGCTGACCGTCCGGCTCCCGCGCGAGGGCGAGGTCCTGACCGGCGAGGTCGGGGATCCCCGCTTCGCCGAGCTGACCGGTGAGCGGGCGCTCGTGAGCCCGGAGATCCTGGGCGCGCTCGTCGGGGCCTATGACGTGCGGGAGCTCGTCCAGGGAGCGGACGCCACAGCGGCGGCGACCGACGGAAACCGGCGTACGCTTTACGTCCGGCGGGGCGACACGCTCCACGCTCTGACGCTGCAGGCGCCCGAGGGGCATCTGGTGGAGTACCGGCAGGCCCGGGACGGGAGGCTGGTGTATCGCGTCCGGTTCGACGATTTTCAACCGGTCGGGGGCCGCGACAGCCCGCGGCACATCGTGTTGCGCGACTTCATGAAGGAGCGACGGCTGGTCATCGATGTCACTCGAGAGCACGAGGAGGTCACGGGGGTCTGAGCCGGTTGCGGCTCGACCGCCCCTGCTACGACTGGCGGCCGCGTTCGCGTTGACCGCGGCCGCGTGCGGCTATTCGTTCCGTTCTCCCGTCCCGGCCCATCTCGACACCGTGTACGTCCCCACCTTCGAGAACGAAACCCGCGAGTTCCAGCTCACGCAGCAGCTCACCGAGAGCGTGATCAACGAGTTCCTCACCGAGTCCCGGCTGCGGCTCGTGAGTGACGAGGAGGATGCCGATCTGGTCGTGCGGGGGACGATCACCGACTACCAGGAGGAGGCGCTGTCGTACGATCCGGGGCAGGCGGCGAATCCGGACGTGTTCTCGAGGCGGATCCTGCTGTCGATCGACATCACGCTCGAGGACCGTGTCGAGGAGCGCACGATGTGGGAGAATCCGAACCTCACCGAATGGGGAGAGTTCAACGAAGAGGCCAACGAGGACCGGCTGATCGGGATCGATCGCGCGATCGACAAGATCTCGGACGAGATACTCCGACACGTCCTGGAGGAGTTCTAGCATGTCGAGAGTGCATTCCGTCACGACGCTCTGCCACCGCCGTGGTCCCTCCAGGACGCGTTTTCGTGGCCGGTGCCGGAGGCCTCTCCTACATTCGCGTCCGCGATGAGCCCGCTTCTTCAGAAGAAGGTTCTGGTCCTCAACCAGAACTACCAGCCGCTGGCGGTCTGTCACGCCCAGCGCGCCATCGTCATGGTCGTGCTGGGGAAGGCCGAGATCATCGAGCGCTATGATGCGGTCGTGCGCTCGGTGTCGCGGGTCGTCCCGCTGCCCTCGGTGGTCCGCCTGCAGGTTTACATCCAGACCCCCCGCAAACGGATCGCGCTCACGCGTCGGAACGTGCTCAAGCGGGATGGCTATCGCTGTCAGTACTGCGGGACCCGCCGGGGACCGATGACCACCGACCACGTGGTCCCGCGAGCGCTGAGCGGACGTGATTCGTGGGGCAACCTCGTCTGCGCCTGCATCCGCTGCAACAATCGCAAGGGCAACCGTACGCCGGAGCAGGCCGGGATGGGCCTGAGCCGGCCTCCGCGCGCCCCGCACCGGTACATGCAGATCACCTTCTACACCCCGATTCCGGACAAGCGCTGGCGACCCTACCTCTTTCTTGACTGAGTCTCGCGGAGGCCGCCCGCTGCGGTCCGATATCGGAGGCTGATGGAAGAAGCCGCCCACCTCGTCGAAGTCGGACAATTTTTCTTCATTCTCATCGTCGTTCTCCTCGCCGCTAAGCTGGCCGGCGAGCTCTTCGAGCGGATCGGGCAGCCCGCGGTCCTCGGCGAGCTGGTGGCCGGGGTGCTCGTCGGGGCCAGCGTGCTGGGCCTGGTCCCGGTGGACCCCGCCGACCCTTACGGATCGATGGTCCACGTGCTGGCCGAGATCGGAGTGGCGATCCTGCTCTTCGAGATCGGGTTGGAGACGGACCTTCGCGAGATGTTCCACGTCGGCTCGTCGGCCCTCACCGTCGCCCTCGTCGGCGTCGTGCTGCCGTTTCTCTTCGGCTACCTGTTCTGGCACTACTACGAAGGCGGCGCGAGCCTGACAGCGATCTTCGTGGGGGCGACCCTTACCGCGACCTCGGTCGGGATCACGGCGCGCGTGTTGACCGATCTGGGGAAGATCAACACCTCGGAGGCCCGGATCATCATCGGCGCGGCGGTCATCGACGACATCCTCGGCCTTCTCATCCTGGCGGTCGTGGAGGGGCTGGCCTCGACGGGATCGATTTCCGTGCTCGGTGTGGCTCGGCTCTTCGGCCTCGCGGTCGGGTTCCTAGCCGTGGCGATGGCGATCGGTCTCTACACCGCGCGATGGATCTTCGAGCTCGTCAACCGCATGCGGGTGCGAGGCGTGCTGGTGACCTTCGCGCTGGTGTTCGCGCTGCTGCTCGCGTTCCTGGCCGATCGCGTGGGACTGGCCCCCATCGTGGGCGCCTTCGCGGCGGGCCTGATCCTCTCGCGGACGAACCAGTTCGACACGATCGTGGAGCAGATCAAGCCGGTGGCCGACGTGTTCACCCCGATCTTCTTCGTCTCGATCGGGGCCGCCGTGGACGTGGCGATCCTCGATCCCCGCGTTCCCGAGAACCAGGAGATCCTGATCGTGGCGGCCGGGCTGTTCGTGATCGCCGTGCTGGGAAAGGTGGCCGCCGGTTACGCCATCCCGTGGCGGAAGGACCTCCACCGGCTGGCCATCGGGACGGGAATGATCCCGCGTGGAGAGGTCGGGCTCATCTTCGCCCAGATCGGGCTCCTGGGAGGCGTGTTGACCCAGGACGTCTTCTCGGCCCTGCTGATCATGGTCATGGCGACGACCCTCATCACGCCCCCCGCCCTGAAGATCCTCTTCGAGCGCGGGCCGAGAGGCGGGGTGGACACGGGCACCCGGGACGACAAGGGTCCGCCGGTCCATCCGGGCATGGGCGAGCTCTGACGTGGAGGAGTCGGGGCGTCCGATCCTGTCGGTGGTGGTGCCCGCCTACAATGAGGAGTCGACGATCGCGACGATCCTCGAGCGCATCGCGGCGGTCCCGTTCTCGAAGGAGATCGTGGTCGTGGACGACGGCTCGACGGACGGGACGCGCACGTTCCTGGAACGGGTGCAGCGGGGCGAAGCGACCTTCCCGGGACCCGATGGTCGGCCGGTCCCCGTGCGCGTGCTCTACCAGTCCGGGAACCGCGGCAAGGGAGCCGCCCTCAGGCACGGGTTCTCCGAAGCGCGGGGTGACATCGTCCTGGTTCAGGATGCCGATCTGGAGTACGATCCGCGCGACTACCCGAGGCTCCTGGATCCGATCCTCCAGGGCGAGGCGGATGTCGTGTACGGGTCCCGGTTTCTGGGCGGGCCCCAGCGCGTCCACCTGTTCTGGCATTACGTCGGCAACCGCTTCGTGACCCTGTTTTCCAACCTCTTCACCAACCTCAACCTGACCGACATGGAGACCTGCTACAAAGCGTTCCGGCGCGAAGTGATCGAGGACATCGGCCCGACGCTGCGGTCGAACCGCTTCGGTATCGAGCCGGAGCTGACGGCCAAGGTGGCTCGCCACGGGTACCGCATCTACGAGACCTCGATTACGTACCACGGCCGGGATTACGGAGCGGGGAAGAAGATCACGTGGCGGGACGGGCTGGCCGCGATCTATCACATCGTCCGCTTCCGGATCGCCGACTGATGGCGCAGGACATCTCGCTGCCGCAGTCGGCGCCGGTCGATTCCCTGCCGGCCGATTCCCTGCCGGCCGACACGACGCGCATTCTGGAAGACCTCGGAAATACGGTCGACCAGGTGACGGAGATCCGCTCCATGGCGGACCTCTGGGCGCTGACCGGGGAGTTCCAGGTGGAGCTGGTGAAGTTCGCCGGCAAGCTGGTCGTGGCGCTCCTGGTGGTCCTGGTCTTCGTCGGGATCTACTGGCTGATGGTGCGGGGGGTGAAGCCGGTCTTCGAGCGCAGCCGCCTGGAAGAGGATGCCACCCATCTCCTTCTCGTCGTCCTGCGCTACGTCGTGCTCGGCTTCGGGGTCCTCCTCGCCCTGGGTCAGCTCGGGTTCAACATCACCGGGCTGCTCGCGGGTCTGGGCGTCGCCGGCCTCGCGCTGGGCTTCGCAGCGCAGGATACGCTGGCGAACTTCATCGCCGGGATGACCATTCTATGGGACCGTCCGTTTCGCGTCGGGGACCGGGTGGAGGTCGACGGCGAGTTCGGACAGGTGAAGCGCATCACCCTCCGCTCGACCCGCATCCACACGAACCAGAACATCGTGGTCATCATCCCCAACCAGAACGTCGTCAACAACAAGATCATCAACCACACCATGCAGGCGACGACGCGCGTCGACGTCCCGTTCGGTATCGCCTACGAGGACGACATCGACGCCGCTCGTGTGGCAGTCCTGGCCCTGACCGAGGGTGACGAGCGGATCCGCACACGGCCCGCGCCCGACGTGGTGGTCACCGAGATGGCCGAGTCCTCGGTCGACTTGCGGCTCCGCTTCTGGCTGAAGAACCCGCACGAGGAGGTCCCGATCGAGTACGAGTACACGGAGCGCATCAAGAAGGCGCTCGACGAGGCGCGGATCGAAATCCCCTACCCTCACGTGTCGCTGTTCGTCGAACGGCTGCCGACGGGTGCGGGGGAGACCCGCGCGCCCGGGGGCGACGTCGCCGGGGAAGCCGGCCCCGACGGGGAGGCGTGAGGCGGGCCGTGGAGTCACGCGGGAGCGGGGACGGCTTCTTCCACCTGGACCTCGCCTGGCCCGGCCAGGCCTTGCGGGCGGGGATCACCCTCCGGGCCGCCTCGGCGGCTTCCGATGGTGGCCGCGATTCCGCATTGGAGGCCCTGCGCTCCTGGGCGGCCGGGCGCTTCGACGGGCTCGTGGGCGGCAGCCAGGTCCACGGATCGCGCATCTACGAGACGGACGGCGTCCGGGTTCCGGAATCGACCCCTCGGGAGGATCCGTTCCTGCTGCGTCTGACCGGCTACGATGGCTTTCTGGCGCGGCGCCCGGGAACGCTCTTGACGGTCAGCGTGGCCGACTGCGTTCCCGCCCTCCTCTACGCTCCCGGGGCGGACACCGTCGCGCTCGTCCACGCGGGGTGGCGGGGTATCGCAGCCGGGATCGTGCCCGCGGCCCTGGCCCGGATGAGGGAGTTCGGGATCCGGCCCGATTCCGTCCTCGCGTGGTGGGGGCCGGCCGTGGGGCCGTGCTGCTATCCGGTTGGCGAGGAGGTCGTCGAAGCCATCCGCTCGAGCGACGCGGGACCCGTCACCGACGGGTGGGTCCGCCGCTCGCCGGAAGGACCGCGGGTGGACCTCCGCGAGGCCCTGTCCCGGCAGGCCGAGGCGCAGGGAGTGCCGCGCTCCTCGATCACCGTCTCTCCGTACTGTACTTCGTGTGCGGCGGAGCTCTTCTTCAGCCACCGCCGGGAGCCCACCGGGGACCGGATGCACGCCTTCGCCGGCATCCCGCGGGCAATCCCGTAGACGTCACCGTTTCTACGGTCGCGCCACCGGCGCGGTGGATCCATCAGCTTCCCCCCGGGGCTGAGCCGGCACACCGCAACAGGTTGTCGTGCCGGCGTTTTGGCCTATATTCCAGCCTTGTGAAGTGGGGCGGGCTCCCCACTTTTTTTCTTTCGCCCTCGACTGGCATCCACGGGACAGGACGATGCCTGACGCCAAGCGGCTGTCGAGCCTCATCCAGCCCCTTGTCGCCCGGGAGGGTGCCGAGCTCGTCGATCTGGAGATCGCCGGGTCGCGGCGGCGACCCGTGGTGAGGGTGTTCGTGGATCGCCCGGAGGGTGTCGGCCTGGACGACTGCGCGCGGCTCTCCCGGCTCCTCGAGACCGCGCTGGAGACCGCCGAAGCAGTCCCCGAGACCTATGTCCTCGAGGTCTCCAGTCCGGGCATCGATCGCCCGCTCCGGGAGCGCCGCCATTATGAGCGATACGTCGGCCGTGACATCGAAGTGCGGCTGTACGCTCCGCGCGATGGGCGTCGACGGTTCGTCGGAACGCTCGAGGCGGTGACGGACGCAGACGACGGGTCCTTCGAGATCGCGGTCGTCGAGCCGGAGGACGTCCACTGGACGTTCGCGGAGAACGAGATCGCCCGAGCCCGGCTCCACTGGTCGTGGTAGCCGTCGAAGTCCGCCGGGTGGTTTCCCGGAGGAACGATAGAGCGCGCTCGAGACGGCCAGGCTCGAAGAAGATCGTTTTCAGCGCCCGAAGGAGAGAGATATGGTGACCGAGATACTCGATGCCTTCAGCCAGCTCACGCGGGAAAAGGCGCTCGACCGGACCGAGGTCGTGGATCTCGTCAAGGCGGGGATGCTGGCCGCGGTGCGCCGCAAGTACGGCGCGGAGGCCAACGCCGACATCGTCATCGATCCGTCGACCGGCAAGATCGGGATCTACCTGTTGAAGGAGGTGGTCGCCGACGAGGAGGGTCTCGAGGACGCCTCTCGGCAGATGACCGTCGCCGAGGCCAAGGATCTCCCGTTCGTGAACGAGCCGTGGGGCGATGGCGAGCCGCAGCCCGGACAGGTGGCGGAGATCCCGCTCGAGGTGAGCGATTTCGGCCGCAACGCCATCCAGGCCGCCAAGCAGATGATCATCCAGAAGGTCCGCGAAGAGGAGCGCAACCGGATCCGGGCCGAGTACGCGGACAAGGTGGGGCAGCTCGTATCGGGAACCGTCCAGCAGGTCGATCGCGGGAACGCGCTCGTGTTCCTCGACCGACGGACCGAGGCCCTGCTCCCGGCGCGGGAACAGGTGCGCCGCGAATATCTGCGTCAGGGAGAGTCGATCCGTACGCTCCTGCTCGATATTCGGGAGACGAACAAGGGTCCGCAGCTCGTGCTGAGCCGTACGCACCCCGATTTCGTGAAGGCCCTGTTCGCTCTCGAGGTGCCGGAGGTTTACCAGGGAATCGTCGAGATCCGCGCCATCGCCCGGGAGCCCGGCAGCCGCTCCAAGATCGCGGTCTGGTCGCGCGATCAACACGTGGATCCGGTCGGCGCCTGTGTCGGCCTGAAGGGGAGCCGGGTTCAGGCCGTCGTATCGGAGCTCGGCGGCGAGCGGATCGACATCGTGCCGTGGACGGACGAGCCCCGGGAGTTCATCGCCCAGGCGCTGTCCCCGGCTCAGGTCTACAAGATCAAGCTGCAGGAGCCCGGAGGAGCCGACGAGAGCGGGCTGTTCTCGGAGTCCTTCGCGACCGCCTCGGTGAAGGCGCGCCAGCGTTTCCGGGGTCCCACGGCCGCACCCGCCCCGTTCCAGCCCGCGAGCCCGGAGGAGACGGCGGCGGCCCTGGAAGCGGCCAAGGTCTCTCGTGAGGAGGCTGCCCGGCGGGCCAGCCAGACGGCTGAAGAGGAGGCCACCGAGCCGCAGAAAGCGGAGACATCCGAGAAGCCCGAGCCTCTCGATCCACCCGAGCCACCCGAGAAGAGGGCCACGGTGGTCTGCGCGGAAGATCAGCTCTCGCTGGCCATCGGTCGATCCGGGCAGAACGTCCGACTGGCCTCCAAGCTCACCGGCTATCGCATCGATCTGGTGAGCAAGGCCGACTACCTGGCGCAGGAGGAGGCCGTGCTCTTCGGGCGTCGTCAAGAAGCCGTCGAGCCCTCGCCCAAAACACAAGAGGAGTTCGCGCTGGCCGACATCCCGGGCATCGACGCCGAGACCGCCGCGGCTCTGGCCACGAGCGGATACCGGTCCTTCGACGACATCATCAACCTGGATTACGAGGAGCTCTCGGCGATCCCTGGAATCATGCCCGAGACCGCGACCCGGCTGGTGCAGCTGATCGACGAGCTGACGGTGGAGGTCGACGAGGAGTGGGACGAGGAGGAGGGCGACTTCGTGACTCCGGAAGGCCCGGACGGGGGTTCGACCCCGGCCGCCGAGCCGGCTTCCAAGGCCACTTCGGAGGCGCCACCGTCGGGGGCGGCCGTAGAGGGCGAGGAGGCGGACGAACCCGAGAAGGCCGGGGAGTCGGCGATCGAGGCGTCGGTCGACGAGCCGGTGGTCGACGAGCCGGTGGTCGACGAGGCGGTGGTCGACGAGGCGGTGGTCGAGGAGTCGGTGGATCGCGCGTCCGAAGAGGAGGAGAAGCATGAGTCGGAGGAGTCCCGGTGAGCGGAGTGAAATCGAGTTCCGCTCCCGCGCTGCGGGACTCGTGCATCAGGCACGGCGTGCGGGTCGAATCGTGATCGGCGTAAGGCAGACGAAGGACGCGATCCGCGAGGGTCGTCTGAGTGCGGCGCTGCTGGCTCGCGACCTCTCGGGACCGCGGCGTGACGCGTTGCTGGAGCGCCTGCGCGGTGCAGGCGTCCCCGTGTACGGGGGGTGGACCAAGGACGAGCTCGGCGAGCTCGCGGGGCGTCATGCCGTAGCGGCTTTGGGGATCACCGACCGGCACATCGCCAGCGGTCTCGCCAGACTCGCCGCGGAAGGCTCCGGTGGAGACGGAGAAAGACGCGAGGAGGTCGAGCAGAGTGGCTAAAGTGAGGATCTACGAGGTAGCGCGTCGCTTCGACGTCTCGAGCGAGGCGATGGTGAACCTGCTCGAGGACATGGGCGTGCCGGTGAAGAACCATATGTCCTCGATCGACGAGGACACGGTCGCCCGCGTCGCGGCCAAGTTCGAGGCCGAGAAGGAAGCGGTAAAGCACGCCGAGGAGGAAAAGAAGCGCCGACAGGACGAGGCCAGGCGACGTCGGAAGGTCCAGAGTTTGGCGCAGCCCGCGGAAGCCCCCGCGACGGCGGAGCCCGAGACCGGGACGAAGGAAAAACCCAAGGCGAAGCTCGCGCGGAAGGCCGGGGAAAAGCCGGGGGAGAAGCCCAGGCAGGAGGACGCGACCGCCGCGGCAAGGGCCGCCGAGCCTTCCGGTGGTCGTCGGCGTCGTCGGCGGCGTCGACGCAAGGTGGACCAGAAGGCCGTCGAGGAGAACATCCGCCGGACCCTGGCCCGGATCGACGGCAAGCAGCGCCGCCGCCGCCGGGTCCGCAAAGAGGAGACGCCTTCGGAGGCGGTCGAGGAGGAGCCCGAGAACCTGATCAAGGTCACGGAGTTCGTCTCGGTGGCCGAGCTGGCCGACCTGATCGGCACACCCGCCACCAGGATCATCGCTATGTGCATGGAGCTGGGGCTCATGGTCACCCTCAACCAGCGGCTCGACTTCGATACGATCAGCCTGATCTGCGAGGAGTTTGGATTCACCGCTCAGCGTCAGGACGCCTTTGTGCTGACCGAGCCCGAAGAGGAGGAGCAGTCCGAGGAGGACCGATCCCCGAGGTCGCCGGTGGTGACCGTCATGGGTCATGTCGACCACGGCAAGACCTCCCTCCTCGACTACGTGCGCAAGGCGAACGTGATCGCGGGCGAGTCGGGCGGGATCACCCAGCACATCGGTGCCTACGAGGTGGAGCTGAGCGGCGCTCGCAGCGTCACCTTCATCGACACACCCGGCCACGAGGCCTTCACCGCCATGCGCGCCCGGGGAGCCCAGGTGACCGATCTGGTGATCCTCGTGGTCGCCGCCGATGACGGCGTGATGCCCCAGACAGTCGAGGCGATCGATCACGCCCGCGCGGCCGGCGTCCCCATCGTTCTCGCCATCAACAAGATCGATCTGCCGGAGGGGCGTCCCGAACGCGTCAAGCGGGGGCTGACCCAGCACAACGTCATCCTCGAGGAGTACGGCGGGGATGTGCTCGCCGCCGAAGTCAGCGCCAAGACGGGGCAAGGGGTCGACGATTTGCTGGAGAAGGTTCTGCTCCAGGCAGACCTGCTGGACCTCAAGGCCAATCCGGATCGACCGGCTCGCGGCGTGGTGATCGAGGCCGAGCTGGACAAGGGCATGGGGCCGGTGGCGACGATTCTGGTGACGAACGGAACCCTCAAGGTGGGCGACTCGTTCATCTGCGGTCTTTACGACGGGCGCGTCCGCGCCCTCCTCGACGAGCGGGATCGCAACATGCTGGTGGTGGGGCCGTCCCAGCCGGCGCGGGTGCTGGGGCTCGGTGGGGTGCCGGAGGCGGGTGACAGCTTCGCCGTCCTCACCGACGAGAGAGAGGTTCGCGACATTGCGCAGAAGCGCCAGCGCCTGCAGCGAGAGCAAGGTTTTCGGCGCACCAAGGAGCCGACCACGCTGGAGGAGCTCTACGCGCAGGTCCAGGCCGGAGAGATCGAGCGGCTCAACGTCATCCTGAAGGGGGACGTGGGAGGCTCCGTGGAGGCCCTGGCCGACGAGCTGACCAAGCTCTCGACGGAAGAGGTCCAGGTCGAGGTCCTCCACCGCGGAGTCGGCGCCATCTCCGAGAACGACATCCTGCTCGCGGCGGCTTCGGACGCCATCATCATCGGCTTCCACGTACGACCGGACGCCCGGGCCCGAGCGGCGGCGGAGCGCGAGGGCGTGGACGTGCGCGTTTACCGCGTGATCTACGAGGTGGTCGAGGACGTGCGAAAGGCGATGGAGGGACTGCTGGCCCCCGAGGAGCGTGAGGTCGTGCTCGGCTCGGCGGAGATCCGGGACACGTTCAAGATCTCGGGTATCGGGACCGTGGCGGGCTGCTTCGTGGCGGACGGGGCGATTCCGCGCTCGGCCCGGGTCAGGCTCGTCCGCGAGGGGATCGAAGTATACGAGGGCGCGATCGCGTCGCTCAAGCGGTTCAAGGATGACGTGCGCGAGGTGCGGGAAGGATTCGAGTGCGGGATCCTCGTCGAGGGCTTCAACGACGTGAAGGTGGGCGACGTCATCGAGGCGTACAAGATCGAAGAGGTGCAGCGAACCCTGGCGTAGCGGGTCGCCCGAAGGCGACCGGCTCCGCTTTTGGCTGATTGGTTCTCCCGAAGCGCGCGGGCGGCGTCGCCGCCGAATGTCGAATGGCCGTCGTGGGACTCAGGATCTTCGACCTCCACATTCCTGGAGCGCAATCGCTCAAGGAGAAACGGTACGTTCTGCGCAGCGTGAAGGACCGGCTGGGGAACGGCCGCTACAACATCTCCATCGCCGAGGTCGGGCACCTCGACAAGTGGCAGCGCACCGAGCTCGCCATCGCTACCGTCTCGGGACGGCGCAAGAGCGTGGAGCGCACGCTGGACGCGGTGAGGGAGAGGCTGGACAGGGAGGTGGGGGTGAGCATAATCGACACCCATACGGAGATCTTTTGACAGACGGGGCGTTGAAAATGGCCGCCACCCACTCGTGGGTACCCGGTTCGTTGCCTCGACACGGACCTTTTTGAAGGCCCTCGAAGTTTTCAGAGATCGACACCCAACGCCCCTCGCTTCTCCAACCGGACTTTCGGTATGGTCCCACGCAGTCGACGCATGGAACGGCTGGACGAGCTGCTCCGGCAGGAGATCGCCCGGCTGATCGCCGAGGAGGTGAAGGACCCGCGCATCGGCTTCGTCACCGTGATGGACGCGCGGGTGTCGCCCGACCTGCGACACGCGCGCGTTTACGTCAGCATCCTCGGCGACGAACAGGAAAAGCGGCAGGCGGTGGAGACGCTGCAGCGGGCGGGCGGCTTCCTGCGCGGCCGTCTGGGCCGTCTTCTCGAGATGAAATACCTGCCCGAGCTTCGGTTCGAGCTCGATCGGAGCCTCGAGCGAGCGTCGCGGATCGAGGAGATCCTGGATCGGGTTCGGCCGGAGGACGACCCCCCCGAAAAGGCGCGATGAGCCACATGGACGAACCGAAGACGGCCGACCGGCCGAGCGGAATCCTGCTCGTCGACAAGCCTGCGGGTCCCACGAGCCACGACGTGGTGGCCGCGGTGCGTCGGGCGCTAGAAACGCGCCGGGTGGGCCACTTCGGTACTCTGGACCCGTTCGCGACCGGCCTGCTGGTGTGCGGCGTCGGGCCGGCCACCAGGCTGGCCCCATTCTGCGCCTCCCACGACAAGCTGTACGCCGCGACCTTCCGGCTCGGCTGGACGAGCACGACCGACGATCCGGAGGGGGAGATCGTCCCACACCTCACCGCACCGATCCCGGACCGCGAAGCGATCGAGCGCGCCTGCGGGGCCTGGACCGGAGAGGTCGAGCAGACACCGCCGGCTTACTCGGCCAAGCACGTTGGAGGCGAGCGCGCCCACGCCCTCGCGCGCCGCGGGGAGTCCGTGGCTCTCGCGCCCGTCGCGGTCGAGATCCGCTCGATCGCGGTCGAGCGCTACCGGTATCCCGATCTCGACGTCCTGATCGAGTGCGGCCCGGGCACGTACGTGCGGGCGCTGGCGCGCGACCTGGGCGAGGCCCTCGGTACGGGGGCCTACTGTCTCGACCTGAGGCGACTGCGGTCGGGACCGTTTACGATCGACCGGGCGCTCCCCCTGGAAGCGCTGTCCGAGGCGTCCACGCGATTCCTGCTGCCCGCCGGGGACGCGGTTCCCGACCTTCCTCGCGTGCGGCTGGACGAGTCAGCGGCGCGGGCGGTCTCCAATGGCCGGGCCACGCGCCTTGAGATGCTTGCCTCCTCCGGCTGGGTGGTCCTGGTCGGCCCGCGGGGCTTCATCGGACTGGGAGAGGTGGTCGAGGAGGCCGATGGCGGCATCGTCCGGCCGCGGCGGATCCTCTATCCGGATGAGGGCCGATGAGCCGCGAACCCTACCTGCCCGGCCGTCGACGGACCACGATCACGGTGGGCACGTTCGACGGCGTCCACCGCGGCCATCAGGAGGTGCTCCGCGAGATCGTCCGTCGCGCCCGCGCGGCCGATCGCGCGAGCGTTCTGGTCACTTTCGAGCCTCACCCGCTCGAGATCGTGGCGCCCGAGCGCGCTCCGCGCCTGCTGACGACCCCCGAGGAGAAGCTCGAGCTGTGGCCGCTCTTCGACCTGGACTACGTCCACGTCCTCGCCTTCACGCCCGAGTTGCGCGAGATGCCTCCCGAGCGATTCGTCCGCGACGTGCTGGTGGGACGACTGCGCGTGGGCGAGCTGGTCATCGGTTACGACCACGGCTTCGGCAAGGATCGCAAGGGGGATGTGGAGACGCTCCGCCAGCTGGCGGCCGCGCTGGACTTCACCGTCGACGTCGTGGGTGCGGTGGCGGTGGGGGAGGAGGTCGTCACGAGCACCGGCGCGCGGCGGGCGGTCGAGGCGGGCGATCTGGACGAGGTGAAGCGGGTTCTCGGAAGACCGTACTCGGCGCTCGGCCGGGTGATCCCGGGAGCGGGTCGTGGCGCCGGGCTCGGCTTTCCGACCGCCAACCTCGGGACCGACTCCCGAAAGTGCCTTCCCCCGGCGGGCGTCTACGCGGTATGGGCGGAAATTGATGGCCGGAGCTGGCAGGCCATGGCGAACCTTGGGTCCCGGCCCACGTTCGGGGATGATCGGTCGGCTCTCGAGGTGCACGTCCTCGACTGGCCGGGATCGGCCCTCTACGGGGCCCGGTTGAGCGTCGAATTCGCCGCCCGCCTGCGCGATGTCCGGCGCTTCGAGGGACCCCGGAAGCTCGCCGCACAGCTCGAACGGGACCGGGAGCGGACCCGCGAGATTCTCGAACCGGGAGCGCGCCGCCACACGGGGGTGGCCTGAACCACGAATCTTCTTTATTTTCCAAGACTTTCAGAGCTTTTTTCATCCATGTCCGCTTCCAGGAAACCGCATCCCATGGCACTCGATTCGACAGAGAAGGCCGGGATCATCGAGGAGCATCGCCTGCACGCGGCCGATACCGGCTCGGCGCAGGTCCAGGTCGCCATCCTCACCCGGCGCATCAACGAGCTCACGGAGCACTTTCGACAGCATCCCCAGGACCATCACGGTCGACGCGGGTTGCTCAAGATGGTCGGTCGACGACGTCGTCTGCTGGACTACCTCAAGCGCAACGACCTCGAGGAGTACCGACGGCTCCTGGGAGAGTTGGATCTACGGAAGTGACACCGTGAGCCGGACGGCGAGCCCGTCCGGCTCTTCGCGTCAGGATGCGGAGACGAGAACGGCGGCTTCGGCGTGAGATGTACGCGGCGCGCGGATCGACGGAGGGCGCCGCGCATATCTTGCGCACGAATCCCATCGCCTCTCCTCGCTTCCGCTCCTGACGGGAGTTTCGTTCAAACGCAGCGTGGTCGATTTTGCCGGCCACACGCACCGTCAGGGAGAAGAGCATGAACTCGATCCGAAAGACTGTCCTCATCGGCGAGACGCCGATGATCATCGAGACCGGCAAGGTGGCCCGGCTGGCACAGGGCGCCGTGACGGTTCAATACGGCGATACACTGGTCCTGTGTACTGCCGTCGCCAGCCCGAAGGCCGATCCGAGCCGGGGCTGGTTCCCGCTGTTCGTCGAGTATCGTGAGAAGATGTATGCCGCCGGGAAGATTCCGGGCGGGTTCTTCAAGCGCGAGGGACGGCCGGGTGAGAAAGAGACGCTCTCGGCCCGGCAGATCGACCGGCCGTGCCGTCCGCTCTTTCCCGAGGGCTTCATGCACGAGACCCAGCTCGTGTGTCAGGTCCTGTCGTACGACGGGGCGAACGATCCCGACGTGCTGGGGATCGTCGGTTGCGGAGCGGCGCTGGCGATCAGCGGCATCCCCTTCCAGGGGCCGGTCGCGGGCGTGCGGGTCGGCATGCTGGATGGCGACTACGTCGTCAACCCGACGAACGAGCAGGTCGACACGAGCCCCCTGGACGTGGTCGTGGCGGGAACGTCCGACTCGGTGTCCATGGTGGAGGGCTCGGCTAGCGAGGTGTCCGAGAAGACGCTGCTCGGCGGGATCCGCGCCGGTCACGAGGTTATCCAGAAGATCATCGCGGTGATCGACGAGCTGCGGCGGGAGGCCGGCAGGCCGGAGATGTCGTGGTCGCCGCCGGAGAACGACGTCGAGCTCGCCCGGCGCGTCGAGGAGCGGGCACAGGGCGGCGTCGGCGACGCCATGCAGATCGCTGACAAGGAGGAGCGCAATCAGGCGCTCGACCGGATCCGCGAGGAGATCGGCGCGTTCTTCGCCGAGGATCTGGGCGAGGCGTTCGACTCCAAGGAGAAGATCGTCCGCCGGGTCCTGGAAGACGTCGAGTACCGGGTCATGCGCGGACAGATCCTGGAGCAGGGCCGGCGGGCCGACGGGCGGGGTCCCGAGGAGATCCGTCCCATCGAGATCGAGGTGGGGATGCTGCCACGGGCCCACGGGTCCGCGCTCTTCACGAGGGGCAACACCCAGTCCCTGGGGGTCGTGACGCTGGGCACGTCGTCGGACGAGCAAATGATCGATGACCTCGATCCCAAGTGGGACAAGACATTCATGCTTCACTACAACTTTCCACCTTTTTCGGTGGGCGAGGTCGGACGGTTCGGAGGCACCGGTCGCCGCGAGATCGGCCACGGGGCGCTCGCGGAGCGCAGCCTTCGCCACCTCCTCCCACCCCACGACGAGTTTCCCTACACCATCCGCATCGTCTCCGACATCCTCGAGTCGAACGGCTCTTCTTCGATGGCGAGCGTCTGCTCGGGATCGCTGGCGCTGATGGATGCCGGTGTTCCGACGCGCAAGCCATGCGCGGGCATCGCGATGGGGCTGGTGAAGGAGGGTGATCGAGTGGCCGTCCTCAGCGATATCATGGGGATCGAGGACCATCTGGGCGACATGGACTTCAAGGTCGCCGGCACACGTGACGGGATCACCGGCTTTCAGATGGACATCAAGATCAAGGGGGTCTCGTTCGAGATCCTCGAGCGCGCCGTCGAGCAGGCCCGCGCGGGCAGGATGCACATCCTGGAACGGATGGACGCCGCGATCCGCGAGCCACGGGAGGACATCAGCCGGCACGCTCCGGCCATCCTCACGATCAAGGTCCCGAAGGACAAGATTCGCGATGTGATCGGGTCCGGCGGCAAGGTCATCCGCGGTCTCCAGGAGGACACCGGGACCAAGATCGACATCGAGGAGGACGGCACCGTCCGGATCGCCTCGGTCGATCGTGCGGGCGGCGAGGAGGCGCTGCGCCGGATCGAGCAGATCATCGAGGAGCCCGAGATCGGGAAGATCTACGAGGGGCCCGTGAAGAGCATCACGGCGTTCGGGGCCTTCGTGGAGATCCTGCCGGGTCGCGACGGACTGGTCCACATCTCGGAGCTCGAGCACCATCGCGTCGAGAAGGTGGAGGACGTCACCTCCGAAGGTGAGATGATGCGTGTCAAGCTGATCGGCATCGACAACCAGGGGCGCGTGAAGCTCAGCCGCAAGGCGCTCATCGAGAAGCCCGCCGGGGACTCGGGCGGGGAGAACGGCGGTCGGGGCGACGGTGGCGAGCGCGGCGGGGACCGCGGAGGTGAGCGACGGGGTCGGAGTGGTCGCGGCCGTCGTCGCGACCGCGAGCGGTCCTAGTGGTCGCTGGCCGCTAGGTCTGGCGACCCGGGCTTCAAGCTGAGGGGGCATGCGGATCGGCGTACCCAGGGAGATCAAGAGCCAGGAGAACCGCGTCGCACTCCGTCCTGTGGGGGCCGAGGTCCTCACCCGGGACGGCCATGAGGTCTGGATCGAGCGGGGCGCCGGGGAGGGCTCGGGCTTTCCCGACGAGGCGTACGGAGAGGCCGGCGCGCGTCTGGTGGATGGCCCGGAGTCCGTGTTTGCCGAATGCGGGATGATCCTGAAGGTCAAGGAGCCTCTGGCCGAGGAGATCCGCCGCATCCGCCCCGGCCAGATCGTGTTCACGTACTTCCACTTCGCCGCCAGTCGCGAGCTCACGGAGGGCATGATCGGGAGCGGCGCGGTGGCCCTTGCCTACGAGACGGTGGAGGAAAACGGAGCCCTTCCCCTGCTCGTGCCGATGAGCGAGGTGGCCGGACGGATGGCCGTCCAGGAAGGTGCGAAGTATCTGGAGAAGCTCTCGGGGGGGCGCGGCATCCTCTTGGGCGGCGTCCCGGGAACCCCTCCCGGGGAGGTGGTGATCCTCGGAGGGGGGGTGGTCGGCACGAACGCCGCGAAAATGGCGGCGGGGCTGGGAGCGCGGGTGACCATCCTCGACGTGTCGCTCGATCGTCTGCGATATCTCGAGGACGTCATGCCGGCCAACGTGGAATGCCTCTTCTCGGACGCCCATACGGTCCGGGAAATGCTCGTCCGGGCGGACCTGCTGATCGGGGCGGTGCTGCTTCCGGGGGCCAAGGCGCCCAACCTGGTCACCCGGGGAGACCTCGAGCAGATGAAGGACGGAGCCGTGATCGTGGACGTGGCCGTGGATCAGGGAGGCTGCATCGAGACGTGCCGACCGACGACACACGCCGATCCGGTGTACATCGTGGACGGCGTCGTCCACTACTGCGTCGCCAACATGCCGGGTGCCGTTCCCCGCACCTCGACGATCGCGCTCACCAACGCGACGCTGCCTTACGTGCGACGGATCGCGGCCGGGTGGAAGGAGGCGTGCCGGACGAGCCCATCCCTCGCCCGGGGCCTCAATATCATCGACGGCCATGTCACGCATCCGGCCGTGGCCGAGGCCTTCGACCTCCCATTCGAGAAGGTGGAGCGATTCCTGTGCGCTTAGAGGCGCCACGCGTGTCGGTCGCCCCGGATCGCTTGCTCGTCCGACGGGTCTCGGATCACGCGCTCCCTCTGCCCACCTACGCCACCAGCGGCGCGGCGGGGATCGACCTCCGCTCTGCGGCGAGCCACGTTCTCGAGCCCGGCGAGCGCACGCTGGTCGGGACGGGCTTCGCGATTGCCCTTCCAACTTCCTGCGAGGGACAGATCCGACCCCGCTCGGGCCTGGCCGCCCGGCAGGGGGTTACGGTGCTCAATGCCCCCGGGACCGTCGATGCGGACTACCGGGGCGAGGTCAAGGTGCTGCTCATCAATCTGGGAAGCGAGCCCGCCAAGATCGCCGTGGGGGACCGGATCGCGCAGCTCGTCGTGGCGCCTGTATCACGGCTGGAGCTGGTCGAGGTGGAGAGATTGCCGGAGACGGCACGCGGCGCTGGCGGATTCGGATCCACGGGGCGCTGACGATGACCGGTATCTTCGTGGCGCTCGTCGAGTACCCGCATCAGCGGGCCGCGACCATTTGAGCGACCACCGCTCGGGATAGGAGATTCCTGATGTTCGGATTCCTGCGCTCCAACGGTTCGTTGCTCGCGAGCGAGGTGTCGGTGGACCTGGGGACGGCCAACACTCTCATCTACGTGAAGGGGAGGGGTATCGTCCTCAACGAGCCCTCGGTCGTGGCGCTCGACTCCGATTCCAGGGAGATCCTCGCGGTGGGGATCGAGGCCAAGAAGATGCTTGGACGCACGCCGGCCGGGATCGAAGCCGTGCGACCCCTGAAGGACGGCGTGATCGCCGATTTCGAGGTCACCGAGAAGATGCTGCGTGACTTCCTGAAACGCGTCCTTCGCAACCGGCTCATGCCCGTGCGTCCCAAGGTCCTGATCTCGGTCCCGAGCGGGATCACCGAGGTCGAGAAGCGGGCGGTGCGTGACAGCGCGGAGAGTGCCGGCGCGAAGCAGGTCTATCTGGTGCCGGAGCCGATGGCCGCGGCCATCGGCGTCGGTCTTCCCGTCGAGATGCCGACCGGGAACATGGTGATCGACATCGGGGGCGGGACGACGGAGATCGCCGTCATCGCCCTTTCGGGTATCGTGAGCGACACCTCCATCCGTGTCGGCGGCGACGAGATCGACGAGGCGATCGTCCAGTTCCTCAAGAAGGACTACAACATCATGATCGGCGAGCCGACCGCCGAGCTGGTCAAGATGACGATCGGCTCGGCCTACCCGACCGGCGAGGAGCAGGAGATGGAGGTCAAGGGCCGGGATATCGTGTCGGGGATCCCGAAGACGGTGATGATCAATTCGATGGAGGTCCGCGAGGCGATCCAGGAGCCCATCGCCGCGGTGGTCGACGCGGTTCGGCAAGCCCTCGAGCATACCCCGCCCGAGCTCGCCAGCGACATCGTCGACCGCGGCATCGTCATGACCGGCGGCGGGGCGCTTCTCAAGGGGCTGGACGCCCTGCTGCGCGAGAACACGAACCTGCCCATCAACGTGGACGAAGAGCCGCTCACGTGCGTCGTGCGCGGGACCGGCCGCATTCTGGACGATCCGGAAAAGTACCGGGGCGTTCTCGCTCTCAGCGGACGTACTTAGTGGCCGGCGGCCACTAGCGCTCGGATGGCCTCGGTCCATCAGGCCCGCCGCCCCGAGATCGTCGCCCTCGCGCTCGTCGCGATCTCGCTGATCCTCCTGACCCTTTCTGACGACCAACAGCGGACGGTCGCCCGCCACTCCGGTGACGTGCTTCTCTTCCCGCTGGTGTCGGTGCGCTCGGCGTTGTCGGGTCACTGGGACCTGCGCGAGGAGAACCTGCGTCTTCGCGAGGCTCTTCAGAGGGCCCGGCTCGAGATCGCCAGCGCCGCGCTCGCGCAGCGCCAGAACACGGAGCTGCGGCGGCTCCTCGCGTTCAGCGAGCGGCAGCCGGTGCGGCTGGTCCCGGCCAGGATCGTGGATCGGAACTTCGGCGCCCTCCCGACGACGGCCGTGCTCGACGTGGGGAGGAAGGACGGAGTCACCCCGAATCTGCCTGTCGTGACCGACCGCGGTCTGGCGGGCAAGACAGTCGCCACGGGATCCGGGTTGACGCGGGTCATGCTCTTCAGCCATCCCGACTTCAGCGCGAGCGCGCTGCTGGTGGGCGGCGACCACCTGGAGTACGGCATCGTCCGGCCGGCCGGGGGAGGGATCCTCCAGCTCTTCCTGCCGTTGCGATCGAAGTCGGCTCCGGGGGATCGGATCGTCACGTCGGGGTACGGCGGGACCTTTCCCCGGGGGATCCCGATCGGGGAGGTCGCGGCGGTCGAGGAGGACCCCCGGCTGGGCCTGCAGCGCATCGACAGGGTGGACCCCACCGTGGAGCTCGAGGAGGCGACCGTCGTCTTCGTGATGCTCCGAGAGGGCTCTCCCGGCGAATCGGCGGGTGACGAGACAGGGCTCTTCTGGCCGGGGTATGCCTATCCGCCCATGACCGGAGAGCGCTTCGGATCCCCACCGGCCGACTCGCTGGTCGGCGACTCCCTGGCCGCGGATTCCCTGGCCGCGGACTCCATCGCCCCCGACTCCGCCGCGGCGGCGGGAGACGGGGGCACGGGAGGCGCTGTTACGACTCCCGGATCGGGGTGAGGGATGGAGGACTTCCTCTCGAGACAGGGGCTGGTAAGGCTTTCCGCGGGTCGCTTCGCGGTTTTCCTCGTCGTATGCGTGATCGGGATGGTCCTCCTGGAGGAGCCGGTGGCGGTGGGCGGCGTCGTCCCGGATCTCGGGATCATCGCGCTCACCTTCGGCGCTCTCCGATGGGGCGCTCTGGGGGGGACGATCCTGGGCTTCGGGCTGGGCTTCTTCCGCGACATCGCGGCCCTCTCCCACCTGGGGCTGAACGCGCTCGGGATGACCGTCCTGGGGTATGGCCTCGGCAAGGCTCGCGAAACCCTCTACCTGACGACGCCGGGAATCGACTTCATGCTGCTCGCCGGCGCGAAGCTTGCACTGGACGTGCTGGTCCTGGGCGTCGCCGCGGAAGGAGCCTGGCGCACCTTCGAGGTCCGGTTCTTCTGGGAGTCCCCCCTCAGCGCGGTGGTCACGGCCGTCATCGGCGCCCTGAGCCATCGGTTCCTGCGGCGACGCTAGCGCCCCGCTCCGGGACGCGATGGTTGCATCGCCCGTGCGAGCCCCGTATGTTGGCTCGCTACCGTATATACCGGGGGGGAATGAAGACGAGCCTCGTCCCGCAGTCCTCCGCGCCCTTCGACCCCATCCACCGGAGCCAACGGGCGCGACTGGCTCGCCTCGCCCTGTTCGGTCTGCTCGGAATCCTGGTCGCGAACTTCTTCCGGCTACAGGTCGTCGAGCACGCCGAACATCTGCGACAGGCGACCCGAAACCAGGTGCGCACGGTTCCGCTTCCTGCGCCGCGCGGCTTGATCTACGATCGCAACGGCCGGGTCATCGCGGAGAACGTCCCGGCCTACTCCGTATCCCTCCTGCCTTCCTCCATGGAAGAGCTCGAGACGGGGATGTCGCGCATCGCCCCGATCCTCGACCTGGATCCGGCGACGGTGGACGAGCTGGGTCGCCAGTACCGCCTCGCTCCCGGACGCCCGATCCTGGTCGACGACGACATCGACTTCCGCACGCTTTCGCTGCTGGAGGAGCACAGCGAGGCCGTTCCCGGGCTCCTGCTGCAGCCGAAGCCGCGCAGGGTCTACCCTTACGGCCGGGCCACCGCCCACCTGACGGGATATGTGGGGCAGATCAGCGAAGCGGAGCTCGCCGACCGGCGGGATCGCGGCTACGCGCCCGGCGACATCGTCGGAAAGACCGGCCTCGAGAGGATGTACGAGGACGAGCTGCAGGGCGACAAGGGGGCCGAGCACCTCGAGGTCGACGTGGTCGGCCGGCGGATCGGGCCCTGGCCCGTACGGCCTTTCGAGGCGCCCCAGCGGGGGCAGGATCTCCGGCTGACCGTCGACCTGGAGCTCCAGCGACAGGCGGCCGAGCTCTTTCCCGACGGGCGGCGCGGGTCGGTCGTGGCGCTCGACCCCAACAACGGGGACGTCCTGCTTCTGTATTCGAGCCCCTCCTACGATCCCAACGTCTTCAGCGGCCGGATGACCGGTCGGATCTGGAATCACCTGGTGAACGATCCGGCCCGACCGCTCCTGAACCGGGCGATCCAGGCGCGCTACAGCCCCGGCTCCGTGTTCAAGCTCGCCGTTGCGGCGATGGCGATGACTCTGGGTGTCGTGGATCCCGACGAGTTCGAGGAGGTCCCGTGCCGGGGCGGCTACCAGTTCGGGCGCCGGTGGTTCGGCTGCCACGCGGTCCATGGCTGGGCCGACCTGCAGGACGCGATCATCACTTCCTGCGACACCTATTTCTACCAGCTCGGCCTCGACCTGGGTCTGGAGGAGCTCACCCGGCTCGGGTCCGCTTGGGGGTTCAGGGACAAGACCGGTGTGGACCTGCCGAACGAGAGCGACAACCTGTTTCCCGAGTCGGCGGGCTGGTACGACGAGCGCTACGGCGAGGGGGGCTGGGGCGCGGGCGTGGTCCTCAACCTTTCGATCGGTCAGGGAGAGATCGGCTTCACGCCCCTGAAGCAGGCGCAGGTGGTGTCCGCCCTCGTGAACGGAGGGAGGTTGTATCAGCCCCGCCTCCGAGAAACCGACGCGGCCCCCGTCGTGCTCGGGGAGCTGCCCCTGTCCAGCGACCAGCTCGAGATCCTGCGGGCCTCGGTGTCGGGGGTGGTCAACGACTGGCGGGGCACAGCCTATCACCGCGCCCACAGCGTGGGGTTGCGATACACGATCGGCGGCAAGTCGGGAACGGTGGAGCACAACGCGGGTGAGCCGCACGGATGGTTCGTGGCCGTGGGGCCGATGGAGCGACCGCAGATCGTAGTGGCCGTCCTGGTCGAGGAGGGGCGCAGCGGCTCGGCCCAGAGTCCGATCGCCATCCGGCTCGTCCAGACCTATCTCGACAGCCGGCATGGCATCGCGCCTCCCGATCCGGAGCCGCTGCCCATCGCCCTCGGCGAGGGCGCGTCGAGCCAGCCCTGACCATGCGCGGGATGGCGATCGACCTGCGCTCGATCTCCGTCTGATGGAGCGCGCCCGCATCTCGTCTCCACACAACTGGTATCTGATCGCGCTCGCGCTGGTCCTTTCGGTCGGCGGGCTGGCGCTGCTGTACTCCGCCGGCCAGACGGCCACGGGCGAGAACTCGGGGTACTGGCAGCTCCAGCTGGTCTGGCTGTTTCTCGCGCTGGTCGTCTACGGAGCGCTCGGGTTCGTCCCGTTGCGGCTGATCGAGAAGACGGCATGGGTCGTCTACGGGACGAGCTTGATCCTGCTGGTCGTCGTGCTCGCCTTCCCGCCGATCGCCGGCGCGCACTCTTGGATCCGGCTGGGCCCGATCGGCTTCCAGCCCTCCGAGTTCGCCAAGATCGGCGTCATCCTGATCGTCGCGCGGTGGGTGGCGTCCCGGGCCGAGCCGCCGCGCCAGCTTTCCGAGCTCACCCTTCCCACTGTCCTCGTGGCCGTCCCGGCCTGCCTGACCTTGCTCCAGCCCGACCTCGGGACGACGACGATCTTCGTCCTGCTGCTGACCGGGCTCTGCTTCTGGTCGGGGGCCTCGATCGCCATCGTTTTCCTGTTGCTCTCGCCGATGGTCAGCATCCTGCTGACCTTCTCCCTCCCGCTGTGGTCGATGTACATCCTGGGCGTGGGCGGGCTGCTGTTCGCGCTGGGCGCGAGCCGGGGGACGTGGCTCTATGTCGGGGCGAGCAACCTGTTCATGGGAATCGTGGCCCTGCCGCTGTGGAACTCCCTGGCCGGGTACCAGAAGCAGCGGCTGCTGGTCTTCCTCCAGCCGGAGAGCGATCCGCGCGGCGCAGGATGGAACCTGATCCAGTCCAAGGTGGCCATCGGCTCCGGCGGGTGGTTCGGCAAGGGGTTCCTCGAAGGTACCCAGAAGCGGCTTGCGTTCCTTCCCGAACGGCACACCGACTTCATCTTCTCCGTGCTCGGCGAGGAGCTGGGCTTCCTCGGAGTCCTGGCGGCGTTCGTCCTGTTCGGTCTGCTTCTTGTGGAGGGGGTGCGGATCGCCGAGCGCAACCCCGATCCGTTCGCCAGCACCGTCGCATTCGGGCTGGTCGTCCTGATCGCCTCGCACCTGGTGGTCAACACCGCCATGACGGCCGGGCTGTTGCCGATTACCGGGCTTCCCCTGCCCTTCCTCTCCAAGGGGGGATCGTTTCTGATC
>JBOHRW010000102.1:0-13752 GCA_050732935.1 Gemmatimonadota bacterium | reverse complement strand
TCGCCGATCCGCGCGCAGAAAAAATGGCCCTCGGCGAGGCCGGTGAACCCTGATCCGGCTCCCCATGGCAGTAGCTCGATCTCGTCGCGGCGTTCGATCAAGCCCTTCCGCAGCTCCTGGCGGTATTCCTCGCCGGAGTGCGCGTTCGCGTCCTCACCCGCGGTTTCGAGGATTGCCGGATTCTCTCGCCGGATCTTTTCGATCTCCTCGCGGGTCTCGGCGAAGTTGCGATCGATCGTTTCCGCCCCTGGAATGACCTCGACTTCGAGTCCGATCGAGGCGGCAGCCTGTGCCAGCTTGTGACGAACACGCAGCTCCAGGTCCAGGAGGGCGTCCAGCTGACGATCGGGGAAGAAGCACCGGACGAAGACACGCGAATGCGGGCTTCCGATCCGATCAATTCGTCCGTGCCTCTGAACGAGCCGCATCGGGTTCCAGGGAAGGTCGAAGTTGATGATGTTCCGGCATTGCTGGAGGTTCATCCCTTCGGCCAGGATATCGGTCGTGATCAGGACATCGAAGCGGTTCTCGTCGCGCCCGACCGGTGCCTCGGTGGATCGCGGTGCAAAGCCGTAGATCGCCGCTTCACGCGTGACCCCCCCGCGGGAAGCCGAGCCAGCCACGGAGGCGATTCGACCCTTGAAGGCGGCGAGCCGGGGGGAATCGTGCTCGACCGCATCAAGGAGGAACTCCTCGATCCAATCCACCGTGTCGCCGTAATAGGTGAAGATCAGGACCTTTCGCTTCTCCCGGGCGTCCTCTTCGTTAATGGCATCGTGCTCGGCCCGGAGGGCGATTTCCGCCAGGGCATCCGCCAGTGCCATCAACTTGGGATCGTCCGCCCGACCCACCCGACGGGCTCGTTTCTCGAATCGCCGCAGAAGCTCCAGATCCGCCTGCAGGTCCCTCTTCATTCGCGTGACGTCGTACCCGGCCGCGTCCTCGGAATCCGCCTCCCGAAGGACCTCTTCCCACGCCTCGTCGCTGTCGACCTCCTGCCATTCGACGAGCGCCTGGGGAGAGGCGATCAGGCCTTGCTCCAACCCCTTGAGAAACGCCTCGTGTGCGATCGCCATCCGCCCGACCGTCTCCGCGAACGCATGGACGGAGGATTCGAACCGCTTGAGCAGTCCGGAACGGATCAGCCCCACGAGCGCGAGCTCCCTCGCCTCTACTCGACCGCCTTCTCGGTATCGACTGGGCCAGTACCGCGCCAAGGTCAGACCCGGCCCGCGTCCCTCGGGGGCCAGAGCCTCGCTCAGCTCCTCGAAGAAATCAGGCAAGACATCTTCCAGGTCGTAGTCCACACGCGAGACCTCGGGCTTGGGGAAGGCGATCGGGATTTGAATCCCGTCCGGTCCGGGGATCGAGTCGTTCGGGTAGTACTTCTTCACAAAGTGGCGCGTCCGACGCACGGTCGTCTGGTCGAGGATGTCGTAGAGCATGTCGGGCCGAAGCTCGTGCGGGTCCTCGGCCTGGGCGGCGTCGAAGCGTGCCTTGAGGGATGGGATCCCGACATCGGCGAACACGGCATCGTGTCCCACGAAGTAGGTGAGCAGGTAGTAGAGATCCCACAAGGAGTTATTGACCGGCGTGGCCGTCAGGAGGACGAGATCCTTCGGGGGATCTCCGAGGAGGAGTTTTCGCAAGGCCTGTGCCCGGGCGGTTTCGGGATTGCGGAAGGCATGCGCCTCGTCGATCACGATGAGCGCATAATCGTCGACAAGGCTCTTGAGATAATCGTACGATCCCCCCAGCTGGATATCATCGGTCAGCTGCTCGTAGGACACGTTCACGACGTAGAGTTGGAAACGATGCAGGAAGGCCCGCCATGTGCCATCCCTGAGGGTCGCCGGGGAGACGAGGAGGACTCTTTGCCTACGCTCCTCTCTCGCCCGGCGCATCACCTCCCCCGCGAGGAACGTTTTGCCGAGCCCAACGCCGTCAGCCACGACCACGCCATGGAACCGGTCGAGGATGCGGCCCACCCGGAAGATCCCGTCGTTCTGGAACGTCGTGAGGTGGATGGGCCCAGTGCCGCTTCTCTCCTCCTCGATCTCGGCGCCGTAGAGTTCGTAGAGGACTCTCAGGTAGATCAGGTAGGGATCATAGGGCAGGAACCGCGCCTCGTAGAGGACGGCCAGATCGTACGGGACCGCCTCCTCCCACAGGTCCTCGAACCAGCCGCTCACCTTGTGGACTACGTCAGGCTGATAGTGTCCCAGGTTGAGCTCCAGGTTGGTCCTGAGACCAGCCGCCGTGAAGTTGGACGACCCCGAAAGGACCCCTTCGCCGTCCGCGAAGAGAAACGCCTTTCCGTGGAGGAACGCCTTCTCGTAGCGGCGGACCTCGATCTTCCCGGAGCGGAGGAAGGCGAGGAGTCGCCGTAGACTTGCGTCGACTTCGGGGGCGAAGCCGAGGAGGTTCCGATCCCTAGCGAGGCCTTCCGCCTCGCCCCTGAGCGCCTCCCGCACCCGCTCGGCCTCGTATTGCTCGTCCCGCGGCTGGCCCGGCTTGCGCCAGCGCGTGACCGGCGGCGCGGTCGGCTCGGCCCCCAGGAGGAGCCGGATCTTCTGGAGCCGTTCCAGCTCGGGGGCCAGCAGCCCGAACCCACCGGGATTGAAGTATCCCGTCGCGATCGACAGCTCGACCGGATTCACCCGGTTCTCGTGCAGCCAGTCGAGGTAGCTCTTCAGCGCCCGGGCCAGGGTGCGGTCGGCCCGATTGTCGGCGAAGTCGGGTTTGGAGAAACCGGTCATCATCAAGGGATTCAGCAAGATAGCGGTTGCGTGTAGAGCACGCCGGATGCTCCGGCAGATTCGAGCGGGGACATGCTGCCGGGCTCGTCCGCTCGAGGGTAGCTTGGGTATCGTATAGGCAAAGGATACCGCCTGACCGGCCCGTACTGAGGAGCCCTGAATGAGCGATACGGTGACCCTGGTTCTGACCGGCGAGATCTCGCTGGCCGACTTCGCGACGGCGATGGCCCGCCTCGAGGGCCTCGTCACCGCCCTTTCCGAGGAGGTGGCGGCAGAGCAGCTCGGTTGGGAGGTCGCTGACCTTTCGCGAGGCAGCGCCTTCACCAGCGTGCGCGGTGTGGGGGCGGCGGAGAAGGTGGATCTCGTGGTCAGGGCGTACGAGCGCGTCGGGTCCGCACTCGAGCGTGGCGAGGAGCCGCCGTACGGCCAGCGCGTGGTCCGCGAAGCCAGGGGGCTCGTCCGAGTCCTGAACGGTCGGATCCGGTCCGTCCGATTCGAGACCGACCGCACGGAGGCCGTGGTCCGCTCGGCTGGCCGGATCGTCGCGGAGAACACCGCTTCGGTCGCTGAGCTGCCGGAGCTTCAGCATCCGGAGGGCGCCTACGGCGCCGTGGAGGGCCGCGTCCAGACCCTGACGAGCCGGGGAGGGCTCCGCTTCACCCTCTTCGACACCCTCAACGATCGAGCCGTCTCGTGCTACCTGAAGCAGGGTCAGGAGGACATCATGCTCGACGCCTGGGGCAAGCCGGCCGTCGTCCAGGGCTGGGTGCGCCGCGATCCCGGGACCGGCCACCCCGAGACGGTCCGGCAGATCACCCGCGTGATCGTCCTGCCCGAGGGCGAGCAGGCCGGCTACCGGAAGGCTCGAGGGGCTGTCCCCCAGGGTTCCGAGGCCCCGGAAGAGGTGATCAGGCGGCTCCGGGATGCCTGAGGTCCCGAGGTACTACTGGGACTCGGCGGTCTTTCTCTCCTACATCAACGCGACACAGGACCGGGTCGCCGACATCGAGGGCCACCTCGAGCAGGCGCGACAGGGAAAGCTCGAGCTCGTGACCTCGACGGTCAGCATGGTCGAGGTCGCCTTTGCCGCCACGGAGCAGGCCGGGCGGATTCTGGAGGCCGAAGCGGAGAAGGCCATCTCAGCGCTGTGGCTGCCGCCTTCTCCGATCAAGAAGGCCGAGTTCTCATCCTCAGATCGCGGAAGCGGCACAGGGCTTGATGCGTGAGGCACTTCCCCGCGGCTGGTCCTTGAAGCCGATGGACGCGATCCACCTGGCCACTGCAGGAGTCGTCGGCGTCCAGGCTTTGCATACCTACGACGGGTCCCTTGGAAAGTACGACGCGATCACGGGCTTCCCGATCGGCCCCCCGCTCCTGGCCCAGATGACGCTGGATCTCCAGGAGCCGGAGGAACGGTAGTCCCGGTTCTCACGATCGCTCCTTCCAGCGGCGCATGTGCCCGAGCACGGACTCGAGCCGGGGCTCGAACTCCCAGCCCTCGTGGAACGTCTCGAAGACATGGCGGAGCTGGGAATCAGAGATGCCATACAGGAGCGCGGCGACGGCATCCAGCTCCGCGATGAGACCCTCCTTCTCGTCCGCGCTGACCACAGCGGCCGGGATTCCGACCGCCTCCGCCCAGCGGGCGAACCGCTCGTCGGGCGCGGCCAGGCGGCCGGCGATCTCGACGGCGCGCTTCCACAGGGGACTGGAGCGCTTGGGGCGTGGCACGGGAGAGGGGTTCAGAATGTGATAGTTGAGGCTCGTCTCGACGAAGCGACGCATGTACCAATCGTATGGAATCGAGCACAAGATCGCGAGCAAGAAAGCTTGGTCCTTCTCGTCACCACGCGGCCAGAGAAGAAAGGGCGCCTTGTTCGTGAGGAAGATCTCGGGGGGCAGGAGGGCCGCGATCACCGTTCTGCGGTTGGTGCGGTTCGTCACATCCCGGAACGCGATCCGCGCTTGGAGGCAAGGAAGGGTCTTCCGGCCGGCGATCCAGTTCTCGATGAACTCGGAGAAGGGGGAGTTGCTGCGGCGCTTGCCGGACCACCGCCGCGTCTGGAGATGCTTCATCGCCGGCTCAGGATCGGCCCAGCCGAAGTAGGTGCCGGTGTCGGGTGTCCAGAGATCGAAGGACTCGCCCTTGAACACCGGCCAGTAACCCGCCGGCCGCTTCTCTGAAAGGCGGATGAGCCCGCTCTTCCGGTCGTTGGTCGCATGGAGCTCGGCGTATGGCCTGGCGCGCCACGAGCGGCCGTCGTCGAGGTCTAGGCGCGGCGCCTTCCGGATCTGCGCGAAGACCTCGGCCGACTCTTCGGTCGGAAGAAGGGGGAGAGCGGCCGTGTCGGTCCACTCCAGCACCTCGTCGTTCACGAACCGCACCGGCGGCTCCTCGATGCCGAAATCGTATCGTGCACGGCTGCGATAGGGGCCGCGGAGGTTCAGGATGCGGTCCTTTTCTGGAACGTCGCGGTGGATGGAGACCAGAGAGATGGTGTACTGAGGGTGCACGTCCTCGAAGATCCAGCCGCGATTGTTGAGGAGGAGACACAGGTCGTCGATACGGTCTTCGTCAAGCACCGCTTTTCGGAATGCCTCGGAACCTTTGACGGAAAAAGCCGACCTCGGCAGAACGACCCCGATCCAGCCCCCGTCGGTCCGGGCCAGGTTCCAGAACCGCCAGCTGAAGGCCTTGTAGAGATCGGGATCGCCCGTCCCCATGCCGGGAAAGGCGCCGCTCGTCAGGACCTTCCGCAAGCGCTCCGCCTGTTCCCGCTCATCCTCGAATCGTGCTACGAGGTCGGGCCGTTCGCGGCGGAGCCTGGCCTTGATCCGCTCCTGCTCCCGCTGTGGCAGCCCCTGTAGGCCGGGGTGATGACGAGTCCAGAAGTCGTCCTCCTCGATCGTCGCCTCCTCCCAGGGGGGGTTTCCGATGATCACGTCGAACCCCTCCCGTCCCGCGCGGAAGACCTCGGGAAAACGGATCGGGAAGTGGAACGGCTTCATCCCGCCCAGGGCCTCGACCGCCGCGTGGTGGATCGAGGAGCCCAGGAGCTTCTCGGGCTCCTCGATCCAGTGGGTGACCGACCCCGACCGGATTGTGCCCTTGAGGTCCGGATCGATGCGAGAAGCGGTCAGGATGTCGAAGAGGGCCGCGACGGGGGCCTCGCGCTCCTCGATCTCGCGTTGGGCATCCCGCGCCCTCATGATCTCGGCCTGATCGGCGTCCGAGAGCTTCCCAAGGCGCTCGAGCGCCGCACTGGCCCGCTCGACCAGGTCCAGCGCGGTCTCGTCCCAGAGCTCCGGGGCATTCTCGTTCAAGAGGCCCAGCGCTTCCCTGGCCTCGTCCAGGGTCGCGATCCCGAGGAGCGAGTTCCCTTCCACGAGCCCATGATCGAGGAAGGAGAGGGGGAGCCCTCTCACGAACGTGTGGATCCAGAGCGACACCCGCGCCAGATGGACCGCCACCGGGTTCACGTCGACCCCGTAGATGCAGCGCCGGGCGATCTGGCGTCGGAGGAGCTGGCTGTCCTCGATCTCCTCGGCGGCGGCGGGATCTCCGAGCTGCCGGGCCGCGACGCCACGAAGCCGCTCCAGCTCGGCCCGAACCCCGGGAAGCGGGCGGTCGGCCAGGCTGGCTCTCAGCCGCTTCTCGATGTGGTCCACGGCCGCGATCAGGAAATGACCCGACCCCATCGCGATGTCGGCCACGCGGAAGTCGAAGAACCGTTCTGCCGCCTCCACCTCGTCCATCTCCGCCAGCTCCTCGAGGTGCCGCTCGAGCGCCGGCTCCAGGGCGTGTTCGAGGAGGTGCTCGACCGCGAACGTCTTCGTGTAGTAGGTCCCGCTCGACTTCCGCCTTCCCGAAGCATCGTGCAGATAGATCGCCCCTTCGGCGACCTGGATCTCCAGACCCTTCAGGGCGGGCACGTAGGCCCCGTCCCTGCCGAGCGACAGCGGGACCTCGGCGACCGACAGCTCGCTCTGGAGGAGGCCTTCGTAGACGGTGCCGAACTCACGGACACCGAGGCTCCGGAAGTCCACCGGTCCCAGGCCTTCGGGGCTCGCGTCGAGAAGGAGCTTCGCAATCGCCGGGCCGAAGGTCTGGTTCGACAGCTCGATCGTCTCGAGCGCGGCGCCGATGGGGGATATCTCTGGGTCGATCGCGAAAAGGGTCCCGTCGTAGGCGGGAACCCCCCACTCCCGATTCCCCTCGCGAACGGCGGTGAAGAGCGCCGCGATCTCCCGCCAGTGGGAGTAGCCGGCATCGAACTCGCCGTCTCCTCCGATCAGATCCGTCAGCTCGTGCGCCTTCTTCTTGAGAGACCGGTTCCGATAGCTCTGGTTCGCGTCGTAGGGGAGGAGGCGCTGGTCCTCGGCGTAGGCAAGGAAGAGCAGCCGGAAGAGGAGAAAGAGGGCCATCTCGTAGGCCCGGTCCAGATCCTCCTGTGTGGGGCCTTCCAGACCGAGGGCCTCCGCGACCGCCTTGGCGAGCCGCGGGACGACATCGTCGTAGATCCGCTCCCGGAGGCGATTCCCAAGACCCACGGCGTAGTCCCGCGACCGATCGAGGATGTCCTCGAGGGTTCCGCCTTCCCGCAAGGCATCGGGCGAGAACAGGAGCCAGAGGTATCCTGCCTGCTCCTCGCTGAGGAGGTCCAGGTGCACCTGAACGAACGTTTCGGCCTGGCCCCGCGTGGCGACTCCGCGGGCCGGCTTGACCGCGTAGAGCCGGAGAAGCCGGCCCGCCGAAACGACGACCCACGCCACGCCTTCGCGATCCGCCTGGTCGAGGGCATAGGAAATCGGGGAGAGACCCGAGAAGCGGGCGTGAGCGACCTCGATCGATTCGCCCTGGTCGAGGAAGACGGCCAGAGCCGTGCGCTTTCCGTCGGCAGTGAGCAGTAGTGAGGCGGGGCCCGGCGTGGGCTGGATGTCGAACCCCATCCCGCGAAGAAGCTCCTTGCCGGAGCGGTCCAGGACACGGCGGCCCTTGACGCCCGCCTCGGACCAGTCGGGGCGGCGCGGCACGCCCACCGCGAGCTCGTGGGTCGCCAGAAGCCCATCGTTCTTGAGACCGGGGATGGGTGACTCGACTTCGGGAAGAGCGGCCCTCAGAAAGCGCAGAGCGGCGTGCCGGTCAGGCTGGTCGAGGGCGGTTCGGCAGATGCGTTCTGCTTGATCCCGCGGCAGGTCGGGATAGACGGGCGGGTTGTCGCCGGTCGGACCGCACAGGGCTGCACGTTCGTCGTGGACGACGATGAAGATGAGGGGTGACGCGCGTCCTCCCTGACGCTCCCGCCAAGCGCTTCTCAGGTCCTCGGCGCGCGGACGGCGGTCGGCCCGCGCAATCGCGACCTCGAGTGCGCTCGCACCGTGACCAATCGCCACACCGGCAGGGCGGAACGGTGCCTTGGCCGGCAGGTCGAGGGGGCGCAGCTCGTGACCGTCGAGGAAGGGGGCAGAGTCGGATCGGGGACGGCTCATGGGAGTGGGATGATCCCGCGGATGGCCGCGACCTTCAGATCCTGGCCGCTAGGGACGAACTCCGCCTCCAGGCGGAGTGACGAGGCGGTCGCCGGACCGACCTCGAGTCGCTGGAAATACCCGCCGAACAGCGGGATCAAACCTTCGAGGAGATAGAGCCGCGTCAGTCCCTCGGCGAGCCAACCCTTCGCATCGTACTTCGCAAGGATCTCCGGCAAGCGTAGCCCCTTTGGTTCCGTCATGGCGGCGAGCATGTCCCACGAGCCCTTCGGCTCGATCTCCTCGCCCAAGACTGCCTGGCGCGCATCTCCGCGGAGTGCAAGTTCCGGATCGGTCGCGAGTAGCTCGGCGGAGGCCTGCTGGAAGGAGCTGCTGAGGGATGGCCTGTTTCGAAAGAGAACGGCGCCCACAACGTCCTCGGATCGAAGCGGTCCTTCCTCTTGGGTCTGCGTCGCCTTATACCGGTCACTCTTCCCGGCGGCCTCGATTGCAGCATCGGCATGCCGCTCATAGCGCTTGGTCTCCCAGAAAACCACATGGGCAGCGGTTCTCTGCATCCCCGATCGAGTGAGGAGCACCAACCCAAGGGCGGACAACCCGGCGCCGACGGCGGCTGCAAGGATCGCGACAATGAGCGTCTGCAACACCGAAGCCGAAGCGAGCCCGTCAATCATTACCCCTGTCCCTTCACGCCTGGGATGCGTTGAACGACCTCAAGCCAGCGTCGGAAGAACGGGTCGACGAGTCGAAGCCCCTCGGCCCCGGTCTGTCGCTCCTCCCGCAGGAGCCCACGGCGTGTCAAGTCCCGAATAGCAGCCTGCATGGCCGAGGCAGATAACCGGTACTGGACTGTAGTCGCTCGCGTATAGATCTCACGGCCACCCGTCTCGCTGACGGCTTTGAGAGCTTTGCGCTGGTTCTCGGTTAGCTCGGTCCACAGGTGGGTATAGAACGGGTCCTCGTTGCGGACGAGGCGATCAAGCGCGACCTCGACGTCGGAGAAATCGAGCTCGGATCCTGAAGGGCGCACCTCCTCCCAGGCATAGTGGGCCAGCTGTTGCACATTGAAAGGTACATTATCGGCGAGATCGAGGATCCGCTCGATGGAACGCTCGGTGATCCCAAGTCCTGTACGTTCAAAGGCATCCCCTAGGAATCTCCCGAAGACCTCGCGAGATATTCCCCCCAGAAAGAGGCGCTCGCCGAGGCGGTAGAATGGCCGGCCCGGATCGCTGGTCATTTCCTGGAGCAGGGTCGTCTTCGACCCGGCGAACACGTAGGACAAGGCCGAATGCTCTTGGACTGTCGCCCGGAGACGACGCTCTGCGACCTCGTCAGTCGCAACCTGCTGAAACTCGTCAAGCATGACGGCGACGGGGTGCTCGGCCTCGCGCGCCATCCGCTCGATCCCGTCGAGGACTTCCGTGAGCGCCGGGAGCTCGTCCGACCCGGATCGGACAGCTCCCAATCGAACACTGACACTGCCGGTGCCGGGGTCGACCGTCACCTCAGGACGAAGCGCCCCAAAGAAGCGCCCGATGGTCGCCGCGGCCTGGTCCCAGCCCCCTGTCAGTCGGCGAGTCGCTTCGACCATCAGGGACTTGGCGAGGGCGTCGAGTGTCTCGTACTTCTCGACGTCATACCTCAAGACAGTTGCACCTCGGCGCTCCTCGTGCTCCGCCCCTGCGCGAAGAACGCTGGACTTCCCGAATCGACGGGGCCCGATGATAAAGAGTTTGCCCTGATTGGTAATCGTCCTTCGGACAGTTCCGATTTCATCTTCTCGGTCGATGATTTCATCGGCTCCGAGGACTCGACCGAAGATGAAGGGGTTTCTTGGGAGGTGGCTCATGCAAAAATGCATAACGCAAATCTGAATAAGAGTCAAGCGAGGCTTAAAAGCTACTTCCGAAGGGAACGGAGCATGGAGACCCTGCAGGTCGACTTCGAAGTTTGGAAGGAGTTGACGATCCGGAGAGAGAGGCCGGACCACTCCTGCAACGACGTGCTGAGGGATCTACTGGGACTTCCTGAACCCGCTGAAACGATGCCCTCGAAAAGCGGCCGTGGTTGGACCTCTAAGGGTGTCTTCTTCCCTGAAGGCACGAAGTTCCGCGCCACTTACAAGGGACAAACGTACTACGCAGAGGTGAAGGACGGCGGCTTGGAGGTCAACGGGAAAGGTCACCATACTTCTACCTCGGCGGCCGCCAAGGCGGTCACCGGCACGTCGGTCAATGGCTGGCTGTTCTGGGGATGCCAGTTGCCGGGAGCCTCGGGGTGGGCCTCCGTCAATGAGATGCATCGTAGGACACGCCAAGGCTAGGCGGGCCGGCCCAGGGGAAAACGGTATCATAACGGCACGTCCACCACCTGATCGGATCTTGCTAGGGTAGGGAGACCATCATGACCGCATCGTCGCACGACCTCGCCCCCAACATCTTCCCCGCCCTCAAATACAACGACGGCCCGGCGGCCGTGGAGTGGCTGAAGCGCGTGTTCGGCTTCGAGGAGCAGATGGTCGTGCCGGGACCGGGTGGAACCGTGGCCCACGCGGAGCTCCGGCTGGGACCGGGCGTCATCATGCTGGGTTCGTCCCGTCCCCAGGAGGGGAGGGACAATCCGTGGGCGACGGAGAAGCAGGGCGTCTACGTCTACGTCGAGGACGTCGACGCGCACTACGAGTGCGCGAAGGCGGCCGGCGCCGAGATCGTGCGCGAGATCCAGGACACAGACTACGGCGGACGCGAGTACTCGGTCCGGGACTTGGAGGGTCACCTCTGGGGCTTCGGCTCCTACCGGCCGGGGGACGAGTCGTGAGCGTATTCGCGCTCGCGCCAGCATCCTGAGCGACTAGCGATGCTCTCGGACATCTACTCTCACGGCTTCCCTCGCTTCCTCCGGGGGAGGGCCGTCCGGGAGCAGGGGCGCGGGGAAGAGGCGCTCGGCTGGTACGCCTCCCTCGAGAGCTCCCCCTATCAGCTGGTCTACCGCGCCCCGGCACACCTCGGCCGCGCCGAGATCTACGAGCAGGCCGGCGATAGTCGGACACGCGGCGGCGGAGTTCAGGCAGTTCATCGATCTCTGGCGCGACGCCGACCCGGAGCTCCAGCCGATTGTCGAAAGAGCGCGCGCGGCGCTCCTCAGGCTGGGTTCCTAGCGCAGAAGGGTAGTCCCCCCTGCGCGGGTTCACCTTGGCTGATCGGGCGCTCCTCCCTCCGCGTCGGTCGCATGCGCCTGCATGTACTCCATCGCCGCGGCCATCGTGGTCGGGCCGTCGTGCCGGTAGCAGCTCACGGCCGGGTTGTAGGGGCTGAAGATTCCCGCGGAGTTGGTCGCGTACATCCAGATGTGGAGCTCGTAGTGGGGCTCGAACATGTGAGCCTCGTCCACCTCGGCGGTGGCCGGGTTGTCGATCCGGTGCCAGTACTGCCGGCTGTGGAAGTCCGGCGGGCCGGCGTTCCCGGCGGCCTTCCACGCTCCTTCGAAGACCAGGTTCTCGATCGCGCCCAGCTTGAGCGCGCCGGTCTCGTCCGGGAAGTAGACGAGCACGGCCGGCTGCGTGAAATCGGTGTTCGTGCCGGCGCCCGCCACGCGCGGCCCCATGGCCGTGATCTGAAGGAGATCGGGACGGAAGTAGTGGATCTCCATCGCGCCGAGCTGCACGGGTAGCCCTTCCTGGACTGCAAGCGCGCACAGATTGGCGGGGTCCCGGATGTACCCATCGGCGAGCGCGGCCTCGACGTCCTCGTACTTGGCGGTGGCGCTCCGGATCGCCGCGAGGTCGGCGATCGTCTCGTCGTCGAGGACCTCGACCACCGGAGTGACGGGGGCGGCCACTTAGGCCCGGACAGGGGCGGTCGTCGCGCCAATACTCAGGGTCGCCACGATCGCGACAGCCACTATCGGGTGCTGCGTGATCATCATCTACAGTCCTCCTTGAAGGCTCTTGCGATTGGTTGGATGGTTCCGGAAGCCGGACTGATCCCCGTCGGTCGGCGGCCGGGGCAGGGCCGGCCGCGGCGGATCGTTGCATCTCAGATCGAATCAATTCTACCCGACCCGTCAAGAGGGCGGGGGGACGCTCCCTCAGGAAGCCTGACCTTCCAGGATCCGCGCCAGCTTGTCGGCGTCGATGTTGCCACCGGAGACGATGCAGACGACGCGCCCGCCGCCGGCCTTGCCCGAGAGCGCCGCGGCGACCGCCACCGCGCCGGCTCCCTCGGCCACCACGTGGTTCCGCTCCACCAGGAGCCGGATCGCCTCTCCGACCTCGTCGAGCCCGACCACGAGGGAGCCGTCCAGGATTGAGCGCGCGAGGGGCCAAATCTCGTCCACGACGCTAGCGCTCCCGATCCCGTCCACGAAGCTCGGGGTCACCTCGACCGGCACAGGCTCCCCTGCCTCCAACGCGGCGGCGAGCGGAGCGGCGGTCGCGACCTCGGCGGCGTAGACCTCGACCCCGGGGCGCAGCCCCTTGACCGCGGCCGCGATCCCGCAGGAGAGCCCGCCTCCCCCGTAGGGGACGACCACCGCGTCGCAATCGGGGAGATCCTCGATGATCTCGAGCCCGATCGTGCCGTTTCCGGCAAGCACGGCCTGGTCGCCGAAGGGGTGGATCATTCGACCGTCCAATCCCGCGTAACGGTGGTCGACGATCACCTGCCACCATTCATCGAACGGGACCTTGATCAGCCGACCGCCCAACCGCTCGATCGCGTCCAGTTTGGCCCGCGGCGCCCGGTCGGGGACGACCACCGAGCACGGAATCCCGAGCTCGCGGGCGACCCACGCGACCCCCTGAGCCATGTTGCCCGCGCTGGCCGTATAGACGCCGTCCTCGAGCTCCCTGGCCGCTGCCGAGCGCATCGCGCTCCCGGCCCCGCGAATCTTGAACGAGCCGATCGGCTGGAGGTTCTCGAGCTTGAGCCAGATCTCGGCCGGGGCGTCATCGAGGTTCAGCCGGACGAGCGGTGTCCGGAGCGCGAGATCCCGGATCAGCTCGCGCGTGGCTTCGATGACGGCGATGGAGGGGGCCTCGAGCGGTGGACGGTCCGAGATCATGGCGGTCCGCTCTTCAGTCGGGTTCCCGCCGACCGCCCAGTTCGATCTCGATTCCGGCACCGGACGCCTCGGCGTTTCGCCACACCCGATGCGCGGCCGCCAGGTCGTAGATCCCGATCCCGAGCGACTCGAACACCGTGACCTCGTCGAGGAATCGACGGCCGGGGATCTTCCCGATCAGGACCTCGCCGATCTCGCCCGCGAGGTGGCCGTTATCGAGCGCGCCCTCGGACCTCGGGATCAGGAAGTCACCCGCCTCGTGGACGGCGCCCTCGCGGGTGTCGACGTAGAAGCGCGAGCGGAGGACCGCCTCGGTATCCAGCTCGCGCGTGGCCGGCAGGCACGCGCCGACCGCGTTGACGTGGGCGCCGGGCGAGAGCCACTCGCCCTCGAGGACGGGCTCGGCCGCCGAGGTCGTCGTGCAGACGAGGTCCGCGCC
>JBOHRW010000101.1:0-1680 GCA_050732935.1 Gemmatimonadota bacterium | reverse complement strand
GCGCTCCTGTCACGCCGGAGGCCGCGGGTTCGAGTCCCGTCGCTCCCGTCTTAGAAGCCGCTTTGGCAAGCGGTTTTTAGGGTGTCGCGGCGGCTCATCTGTCGTTGCGCCACGGCCGGGTACCACTTTCGGGTACCAAACGGGCACGTGGCCGGCGAACATTCCGGCGTTTGTCGGGGGCCTGGACCCAGCGATCGGGCCGCGCTGCTCCTCGCACGCGGAAGCAGGTGTCACCGTCGTGCGCGTCCAGGCGCGACGCTTCGCGAGCTCAGCGGTCGATCACGGCCATCTGCGCTTCTTCGTGCCGCTCGCCGACGGCCGGGGTGAGGTTGTTCAGCCGTTCGCGCTGCTCTGCGCTGAGCTCGAGCTGGTCGGCGGCGGTGTTCTCCTCGACGCGGGAGACGCGCTTGGTGCCGGGGATCGGAGCGACGTCGTCGCCCTGAGCGAGCAGCCAGGCCAGGGCCACCTGTGCCGGCGTGGCGTCCGCCTCAGCGGCGACCGCCTGCACCTCATCGACGATGCGCAGGTTGCGCTGGAAGTTCTCGCCTGTGAAGCGCGGGTTGGTCTTGCGCCAGTCGTCGTCGGCGAGGTGCTCGGGGGAACGGATCTGGCCGGTGAGGAAGCCGTGGCCGAGCGGTGAGTAGGGGACGAAACCGATGCCGAGCTCGCGCAGGAGCGGCAGCAGCTCGGCCTCTGGGTCACGGGTCCATAGCGAGTACTCCGTCTGCAGGGCCGTGATCGGGTGGACGGCGTGCGCGCGGCGGATCGTTGCGGGGCCGGCCTCGGACAGGCCGATGTGCCGGACCTTGCCCTCGGCGACCAGCTCGGCCAGGGTGCCGACGGTGTCCTCGATCGGCGTGTTCGGGTCGACCCGATGCTGGTAGTAGAGGTCGGTGTGATCGGTGCCGAGGCGTTTGAGGGAGCCCTCGACGGCGGTGCGGATGTTCGCGGGGCTGCTGTCGAGCACCCCGGGGCCGCCGCCCGCGTGCGAGACGAAGCCGAACTTCGTAGCCAGCACGACCTCGTCGCGGCGGCCCTTGATGGCCTGACCGACGAGCTCCTCGTTGGCGTAGGGGCCGTAGATCTCGGCGGTGTCGATGTGGGTGACGCCCAGGGCGAGCGCCCGGTGGATGGTGCGGATCGACTCGGCCTGGCTGCTGTTCGGGTCGAGGTAGTAGCCGGACATCGCCATCGTGCCGAGTCCGATGCCGGATACGTCGAGTGCGCCGATCGAGATGTGCTTCATGGGTTGCTCCGTTCTGTGGGTGCGGCTGTCGGGACGGAGATCCAAGAAAGCACGGATTTCCAAAGGGTGAGAGTCCCTGTTGATGGGGGTACCGGCAGGGTCCCCCAGGCCTGGCCGGGCGGGGTTACCCTGACCTCGTGGACGCCAAGAACGAGATCCGGGAGTTCCTGACCTCCAGGCGAGCCAAGCTCACGCCGGACGAAGTCGGCCTGACGTCATACGGCCCCCGCCGCGTGCCGGGCTTGCGTCGGGAGGAGGTCGCGGTTCTCGCCGGCGTCAGCGTCCCCTACTACACGCGGCTCGAGCGCGGGAGCCTGAGCGGGGTTTCCGAAAGCGTTCTGGAAGCGCTGGCCCGCGCGCTGCAGCTCGACGAGGCCGAACGGGCGCACCTCTTTGACCTCGCACGCGCGGCGCAGCCGACAACCCCCGCGCGG